>JAKEEW010000172.1 GCA_022616375.1 Sporichthyaceae bacterium | reverse complement strand
GGCAGCACCGGATGTCAAGCAATCGACCCGGGCGCGACCGGACGGTAAACGGCGGACAACGAAATAGCGGACGTGGGCGGTGGACGGTTCACTTGCGGTGGAGAACCGGCCTAGCCCGACGCCCGCCGTGAGTTAGCACCAACCCCAGAGTTTTCCCCAGTTCTGCGGGTGAAAGCCTGTGGATACTGTGGATAACCACGTTGTCCGGACGAGTAGTTGATGCCCTCAGCTGCCGCGGGCGTGAGACTTGATGCGGTTGGTCAGCTCGGTTACCTGGTTGTAGATAGAGCGTCGCTCGGCCATCAGCGAGCGGATCTTCCGGTCGGCGTGCATGACGGTTGTGTGATCCCGGCCGCCGAACTGTTGGCCGATCTTCGGCAATGACATATCCGTGAGTTCCCGGCACAGATACATCGCGATCTGGCGGGCGGTTACCAGCACCCGCGATCGGGATGAACCGCAGAGATCTTCCATGGAAAGACCGAAATAGGCCGCGGTGGACGCCATGATGGTCGACGCCGTGATCTCCGAGCCCTCGCTGTCGGGAATCAGGTCCTTCAGTACTACTTCGGCGAGCGAAAGGTCGACCGGCTGGCGGTTGAGCGACGCGAAAGCGGTCACCCGGATGAGCGCCCCTTCGAGCTCCCGGATGTTCTTCGAGATCTTGCTGGCGATGAACTCGAGCACCTCAGGTGGCGCGTTAAGGCCTTCCTGTGCGGCCTTCTTCCGCAGGATCGCGATCCGGGTCTCGAGCTCGGGCGGTTGGACGTCGGTGATCAGACCCCACTCGAACCGGTTGCGCAACCGATCCTCCAGTGTGACCAGCTGCTTGGGTGGCCGGTCGCTGGAGATGACGATCTGCTTGTTCGCGTTATGCAGCGTATTGAAGGTATGGAAGAACTCTTCCTGGGTTTGCTCTTTGTTCTCCAGAAACTGAATGTCGTCGACCAGCAGGATGTCCATGTCTCGATACCTGCGCCGGAAGCCGTCCGCTTTGCCGTCCCGGATCGAGTTGATGAAGTCGTTGGTGAACTCCTCCGAGCTCACGTATCGAACCCGGGCGCCGGAGTAGAGGTTCCGGGCGTAGTGGCCGATCGCGTGCAGCAGGTGGGTCTTGCCCAGACCCGACTCGCCGTAAATGAACAGTGGGTTGTAGGCCTTGGCCGGCGCCTCGGCCACCGCGACCGCGGCGGCGTGGGCGAAGCGGTTGCTGGATCCGATGACGAACGTCTCGAACAGGTACTTGGGGTTGAGCCGGGATTCCGGCTCGCGGCGGGGCGTCGGCGCGAACGGGTCAGGCTGAGCACGATCGGGTGCTCCCGCCGGAGTCCCGACCCGCGACATCGCGTCGGAGGCGGGACGGCCGGTGTCGAGATTCCTTGCGGACGGGCTGTCCGGGCCGCGCCCGTCGACCCGGTCTACAAGATCGGTGTCTCCGGAGAAACCGGCCGCGCGGTCGAGGTTGTATCTGGGCACCGCGCCGTCGAACGTCCCCGGCGCACGGATCGGGCTGTACGGAAGCGACTCGTCCAGCGGCGGCCGCGCCCCGGGAAGTCCGGGCGGTCCGCCATGGTCGGTCGACGCCGACGGCGTCTCTACGGTGACCGCGATCCGGATGTCACGGCCGAAGGACTCCGACAGCGCGGCGGTGATCATCTGGCGAAGTCGGGTCTCGATGACTTCCTTGGCGAACTCATTGGGCACTGCGATGAGCGCCGTGTCCTCCACAAGGGCAAGTGGACGCGTCAGCTGGAGGAACGCGCGGTGTTGTGGCGCAAGCTCATCACCAAGGCCGGTTAGGGACCTATTCCACGCACTAGTCAGGTCAATCGTGTCGTCAGGCATAACCCCGACCCCTCCCGTGCTGCGAGCGAAGTCCCTTTCTTAGCGCGAGGGCCGGACCGTCCACAACGTAATCCACAGCCTGTGTATGGGCTCTGTGTACAAATGCAGACCGCTCGAATGCCTCGTGTGCCGGACGAGCGCGCGGGTGCGCGCGGCAGACGTCGACCATGCCAGCTGGGGAAGGTCCGGCTCGCGGACGCTAACAAGTCCTGGCCAGACCTTCAAGCGGTTGTACACAGGCTGGGTCGATCCGATCCCTCCGGCGGCGTGGCGATTGCGCCATGCGGGGGGCGTCGTCGAGGCGATCGGGAGAGATCATCTTGGCGTGCCCGGTGCCGGCGCCGGATTGCCGCCGGCACCGTCGGGTTGCCGGATGATGATCGCGATGGACTATCCCTCGGAAGATCGCGAGGCCGGGGCCGGAGGCCGACGACGGCGGCCGGAAGCGGACGCGGGGAGGCCCGCGTCGGTTGACCGTAGCTCCCGCGGCCACGTACCGTAGCTCAGCCGAGTCGTTGGCGGCCGCTGCCGCATGCCTGCGTGAATAGATCACCACGCTGGCTTCCGGTGGCGGCCGGCGACACCAACAAACCTTGACTCCTGGAGCCTCGAGTGAGCAAGCGCACCTTCCAGCCGAACAACCGTCGGCGCGCGAAGACCCACGGCTTCCGGCTGCGGATGCGTACCCGCGCGGGTCGCGCGATCCTTGCTGCTCGGCGGGCCAAGGGTCGGACGCGCCTGAGCGCTTAGACCGGGGACCTGGTGCTGGCCGCCGGCAACCGGCTGCGCCGGCGAGATGACTTTGCGACCGCGGTTCGCCGAGGCCGGCGCGCCGGGCGGCCGCTTCTTGTTGTGCACATGTTCGTAGGCTCATCGAGCTCGCCGACCGAGCCGGCGGGTGGAGCGACCTCCACTCCCCGGTTCGGGTTCGTCGTGGGTCGGGCCGTCGGTCCGGCCGTTACTCGTAACACCGTGCGAAGGCGGCTTCGCCACCTGGCTCGGACTCGGCTCGCGGCGCTACCACCGGACGCTTGGGTAGTGGTGCGGGCGCTTCCCGCCGCCGCGGGTGCAACCTCGGTGGAGCTGGCCGGGGATCTCGACGGGGCCCTCGACCGTTTGCTTCTCAAGGACCGGAGCACACAAGGGACGGTTGCAGCGCCCGCGAGCGGTAAGGGTCAAGGAGGGCCGGCGTGAGCTACATCCTGATGGCCTTGATCCGCGTGTACCAGCGCGCGATCAGCCCGTTGCTCGGCCCGCGGTGCCGCTTCTACCCATCCTGTTCGGTCTATGCCTATGAGGCACTCAAGACTCACGGCGCGGTCTATGGGACGTACCTCACGGTCCGTCGCTTGCTGCGCTGCCATCCATGGAACCCCGGTGGCGTTGACCTAGTCCCGCCCCGCGGAACCCGCTCGTGGTGGCGTTTGCACCGCACGTCAGCGGCTGCTGTCCCCGACTCGCAAACGACGCCACAGGGAGTTTGACGTTGGATACGTTCCTTGCCCCGCTCTATTGGGTTGTCTCCGGGATCATCGTCGTCCTGCACAAGGCCTTCACTGGCCTCGGCATGCATGAGGCCGGAGGCTGGGCCTGGGGTCTGTCCATCGTCGGCCTTGTGATCATCATCCGGATCCTGCTGATTCCGCTGTTCGTCAAGCAGATCCGGTCGACCCGGAACATGCAGGTGCTCCAGCCGAGGATGCGGGAGATCCAGCAGAAGTACAAAGACGACCGCGAGCGGCAGAGCCAGGAGCTGATGAAGCTCTACAAGGAGACTGGGACCAACCCCTTCTCCAGCTGCCTACCAATCCTGGCTCAGGCGCCGATCTTCCTCGCCCTGTTCCGGGTGCTGGACGGCATCGCCAACAGCAAGCCGCGCGGGCTGATGACTCCGGAGCTGGTGGAAAGCGCCAGGCATGCCAAGATCTTCGGAGCGGAGCTGGCCGCAACCTTCATCAAGTCTCCGGACCTGACCGTCAAGATCGTGACGATGTCCATGGTCGTGGTGATGGCTGGTTCACAGTTCATCGCGCAGCGCCAGCTGATGCTGAAGAACCTCTCGCCCGAGGCGGCCAACAACCCGTTCATGCAGCAGCAGAAGATCCTGCTGTACATCATCCCGCTCGTCATGGCGGTGTCGGGCTTCTTCTTCCCGGTCGGCGTCCTGCTCTACTGGCTCGTGTCGAACTTCTGGACCATCGGCCAGCAGATGTACGTGATCCGGCACAGCCCGACCCCGGGCAGCCTCGCGCATCAGCAGATGGAGGCGAGGCGAGCGGCGAAGGCGGCCAAGAGCGGCGCGGCCGGTGGTGGGACCATCACCGCCGAGGAAGCGCCACCGGTAGCCAAGCCGGTGCCGCGTAACCAGCCGCAGCGAACGTCGAGAAGCAAGCGGTCGGGTAGCAAGAAGAAGCGCTGACCCGGCCACCATAAACCGAAGGAGTTCTTGGTCGTGTCGGACGGAACCACAGTGGATACCGAAACGGTCGAGGAGACGAACGTCGACCTGGGCCAGCTCGAGCATGAGGGCGAGATAGCTGCGGACTACCTTGAAGGCCTGCTCGACATCGTCGACCTGGACGGCGACATCGACATGGACGTTGAGGGAGACCGGGCATCCGTGGCCATCGTGGGCTCGGATCTTCGGCAGCTGGTGGGCCCTGAGGGCGAGGTACTCGAGGCGCTGCAGGAGCTCACCCGACTCGCGGTGTATCAGGTAACCAGGGAGCGAAGCCGGCTGATGCTGGACGTCGGTGGCTTTCGGGCACGGCGCCGGGAGGAGCTCACCGAGGTGGGTCGGCAGGCTGCGGACGAAGCGAAGTCGTCCGGCGTCCCGGTCAAGCTGCAGCCGATGACACCGTTCGAGCGGAAGATTGTTCACGATGCGGTAGCGGCGGCCGGGCTGAGGAGCGAGTCTGAGGGCGAGGAGCCCGATCGTCGGGTTGTGATTCTCCCGGTCTAACTGATGGCACCCAGGATCGCGTGTCTCGGATGCGCTGGCTTCGCTGTGGAGGTCGGCGCATCCTCTTTGCGTGGGGCCCGCCGACTCTTCTGTGGGGCTGCCGAGCGGGACGCCCCACGTACGATCCGCTCGATCGCGACGGGCCGACCGACCGTGATCCAGCCGCCGGTTCCGAAGCCCCATGGCTCGGCTAGCACCACTGCAGCCTGAGCATGTTTCACGTGAAACATCTGCTTGACGCGGCCGCCGATCCAGCAGGGGCCGCAGTTCTGAAACCGCGGCCAGCCTCCCGGACAATCTTGTGCGGCCACGATCGCAGCGTCACCCATGTTTCACGTGAAACAACTCGGCGAACTCCGGGGCCGTTGAGACTGGTGAGGTCAGATGTGCTCCTGTGACCAATGCTGTGGATGGTCGGAAGAACAAGCGTCCGTTGTCCACAATGGCCTTCGCCCACCTTGGTGCGGCCGGTCCAGGCGGGTAGGGTCGCGTCGCCACGAGAAGCTCGGCGCCCATCTCACAAAGAGTGTCGGCGGCCCAATGAGCAGATCATGGAGGCGGCGGCGAGAGACTGGCCCGGTAGGGCTGCGGGTTGGGAGGCGGCGGGTGCGCAGAGAACCGCAAGCACCGCCCAGCATGGCGGGCAACGTGTTCGGTGACACCTTGCCGCTTGCTGTTCGGTATGCCGAGCTCCTGTCGTCTGCCGGGGTCGAACGCGGCCTGCTCGGTCCTCGCGAAGCTGAACGAATCTGGGATCGCCACCTTCTGAATTGCGCTGGTGTTGCATCTCTTGTGCCACCGGAGAGTGTGGCGTGTGACGTGGGTTCCGGGGCTGGCCTGCCGGGCCTCGTCGTGGCCATCCTGCGGCCCGATGTACGGATGATTCTCCTCGACCCCCTGCTTCGTCGGACTCGCTTCCTCGAGGAGTGCGTCTCCGAACTCTCCCTGCCGAACGTCGCTGTGCAGCGGGGTCGCGCCGAGGAACTCGCGGGTCAGCTTGCCGTAGACGTTGTTCTCGCGCGCGCCGTAGCGCCGCTCGAGCGACTGGCGACGTGGACCCTGCCGTTGCTACGTCCGGGCGGGCAGTTGCTGGCCATGAAGGGCGACGCTGCCCGCGCAGAGCTCGCCGGTGTCGAGTCGGCTCTTCGAAAGCTCGGCGCCGATCATTGGGAGCTTCTGAAGCTCTCCGTCCGGGACCTCGGCCAGCAGACATTCGTGGTGCGCGTATCGGTTGGGGTACCGGCAGGCGTCCACCGCCGCGGGTCGCGGCAACCGGGAGGGGGATAGGAATGGGTGTCTTCAGCAGCTGGCGAATGCGCCTCGACACCCGGTCCGTCAGTGTCATCTCCACCGACACTGACCTCACTACCGACGGCGCGACAAGGCCCGACACCACATCCCCGGCTCCCGACTGGGACGGGTTGTTCCGCCCGGTCGATCGTGACGAATTTGTGGCCTCGCCGACCCAGCTGCCGAGCATTCCGCTGCCCAGCGCACGCGAGAGAGTCGGGCCGGCTCAGGCCGATCCGCTCACCATCGGAGATGGCGCGGCGACCGGATACGTCGCGAGGCCGCGTCCGGCACACTCCATCGAATGCCCGTTAACAGCCACTGGAGTCACGACCCGACCAACCGGCACCAGTGAGGATTCCGGTGCTGCGAATCCGGTGGCTATGCCGCTGGACGCCAATCCCTTTGCCGGGCGAACCGACGCATTGGTGAATCCAAGTTCAACCGCGCTCGGGACGACGCCCGAAGCAAGTTTCTGGCGGCCGAGTACTAACTCGCGTGTGCCACAAACCCGGCTGACCGCGCAGCAAAGTCGTCGCCTATCCGAACCGGCTGCGCAGCCGGCTGGCCGACATCGCGGCACCGCGACACCGGATGCGGTCCACGAGGTGACGGCTGGAATCCAGGAGTCCGGAGGCAGGGAACGCGGCCGCAAGCATGCGGCTGCTGGCCCGGTCCCGACGAGTGATAGCCTGGCCGGCCTTGCCAACACGGGACGGGAAGACCCGGTCGATGGCGGCTCGACAGTGGTGCTTTGGCGCCAGTTCCCGTTGCAGCCGAACGGACCGCGCAACCACAATGGCGCGCCTCAACCCCCACTCCGCCGTGGAAGGCATGCGAAGCCCGAGTACGACTCACGCGCGGATGCCGGCGAACTCATCGAGTCCCATAGCGGTGACCTGGTGGAACTGACGGACGCCGCCGCTGGGTGGCATCATCAGCAGTTCGAGAGCAGGCGGGACTCTGCGGAGGAGTCGCCGCCTGGCTACAAACCGCGCCACGCCGCACCACGACAGGAGCAGCCAGTGAACCCCGTGGATGACGTCGCGCGGATGAAGGGCAGGCCGATGACGGAGACTGCAGGCGGTCCGGCCATAGCGAGCCAGACCGAAACCCACGACGGGGTTCTCCATGGACCCGAGACCGATTCGGTTTCACGTGAAACATCAACAGGGATCGAGCCACCCATCGCATCAATGACAAAGGCCGCGCTTGATGCCCTTACCGGGCGCGCACCGAAAATGCCACGGCCTGAGAAACCACGGACCCTCGTTGTTGCCAATCAGAAAGGAGGCGTCGGCAAGACGACAACAACGGTCAACCTGGCCGCCGCTCTCGCGACGTACGGCCGCCGTGTTCTGGTCATCGACCTCGATCCGCAAGGCAACGCCTCAACAGCTCTCGGCATCGACCACTTCGCTGGCGTGCCGTCGGTGTACGAGGTCATCATCGAAGGAAAGCCGCTCGCCGACATCATTCGACCGGCCGAGGGAATCGAGGGCCTGTTCTGTGCCCCTGCAACGATCGACCTTGCGGGAGCGGAGATCGAGCTGGTTTCGCTCGTCGCCCGCGAGTCAAGGCTGGCAAAGGCCCTTGCCGCGTTCGACGACTACTTTGACTACTACCTGATCGACTGTCCGCCCTCGCTTGGACTCCTGACGGTCAATGCCTTGGTTGCCGCCGAGGAGGTCCTCATTCCTATTCAGTGTGAGTACTACGCACTGGAAGGACTGGGCCAGCTGTTGCGCAATGTCGAGCTCGTGAATTCACATCTCAACCCGAAACTGCACGTTTCAACAATCCTGCTCACCATGTACGACGCCCGTACCCGGCTCGCCTCTCAGGTCGCCGATGAGGTTCGCCAGCACTTCGAGGGCGTTGTCCTCAACACGACCATTCCGCGATCGGTCCGAATCTCCGAAGCTCCCAGCTACGGTCAGACGGTCATCACATATGATCCGGCGTCGAGCGGGGCTCTGTCGTACGTCGACGCAGCTCGTGAGCTTGCGGTTCGTGGCGCACGCCCGACCAATTCTGTCGGCCAGAGCACTCCCAGGGAGACACCGTGACCGAACGACGTAGGGGCCTGGGCCGGGGTCTTGGGGCGCTCATTCCTACTGCGCCAGGGCGCGAGGAAACCACGCTCGTCAACGGCGAATCGCACGTCGACCATTCGACCGCAGCAGCGACCGGAGTAGGACTTCCCGGCACCCCGATTGTCGATGCGCATTTTGCCGAAATTCCGATCGATCGGATCGAGCCTAATCCGCGTCAACCACGCCAGTCATTTGACGAGGAACCACTCGAGGAGCTGGTCCATTCGATTAGAGAAGTGGGCCTGCTGCAGCCGATTGTGGTCCGCCAGACCGCTCCCGACCGCTTCGAGATCGTCATGGGCGAGCGGCGGTGGCGAGCCGGAATTCGCGCTGGTCTCGATGCGATACCGGCAATTGTCCGGGCCACCGAGGACGACAAGCTCCTTCTCGACGCGCTTCTGGAGAACCTCCATCGGGTCCAGCTCAATCCGCTCGAAGAGGCGGCAGCCTACGACCAACTGCTCGTGGATTTCGCCTGCACGCATGAGCAGCTTGCCGATCGGATTGGCCGCTCGCGCTCCCAGGTGACCAACACACTGCGGCTACTCAAGCTCCCACTCTCGGTGCAGCGCAAGGTCGCCGCCGGAGTTCTCTCGGCAGGACATGCGCGTGCATTGCTTGCGATTACCGAGTCGGGCCAGCAGGAGCATTTGGCGCATCGCATCGTGGCCGAAGGGCTCTCGGTGCGGGCCATCGAGGAACTGGTCAGCCTTGACGACGTCAGAATGGCGAAGCCGGCCAGGAGACCTCGGGCCGGGAGCCGGGTTTCGCCGGCGTTCGAGGACCTCGCCGCGACATTGTCCGACCGATTCGAGACTCGGGTTAAGGTGCAGCTCGGTCAGCACCGCGGAAAGATCGTTGTGGAGTTCGCATCGGTGGACGATCTCGAGCGCATCCTCACCACGATGGCACCGGGCGCCCGGGTCCACCTGCCTCGCTCGACGCTGTAGCGCTCCAAAGCAAACGCCGACCGGTCGCTAACTCTTGCCGGCCCTGCTCGCGGCGGTCTGCAAGAGGTCCCGGCACAGCACACCGAGATCGACCTCGGCCGCCGCCGCCGCGACCGGTAGCAAGCTGGTCTCGGTCATGCCTGGTGCCACATTGACCTCGAGGAACCACGGCACACCAGCGGCGTCCACGATCAGATCGGTGCGGGACAGGTCGCGCAGGCCCAACGCCTGATGCGCGCGGATGGCGATGTCGGTGGCGGTTGCGGCCGCGCTGAGATCCAGCCGTGCCGGGACGTGGAAGCGGGTCGCACCGGCCGAGTAGCGAGCCCGGTAGTCGTACACACCTTCATCCGGCTCGATCTCGACTACCGGGAGGGCGACCGGACCGCTGCCGGTGTCGAGCACCGACACGGCAACCTCGACGCCGTCCACGAACCGCTCGATCAGGGCCGTGTCGCCGTACGCGTAGCAGGCAACCATGGCCTCCGGCAGTTCGGCCGCGCTACGCACCACTGACGCACCAAGCGCCGAGCCACCACGCGCCGGCTTCACGAAGAGCGGCAGACCGAGCCTGGCGACGATGTACTCCAGCACCCGACCGGCACCGAGATCGCGGAACGTTGTGTGCGGCAGCGACACCGACGGTGGGGTCGGGATGCCAACCGCGGCAACCGCAGACTTGGCACACGGCTTGTCGAAGGCGATCCGGCACGCAGCCGGCGGCGCTCCGACGTAGGGAACCTCCAGCAGCTCGAGCACCTGCCGGATCGCACCGTCCTCGCCGGCGGCGCCGTGCAGCGTGGGGAACACCACGGCGGGACGTTCGTCGGCCAGGTTGGGCACCAGTGCCGAGTCTGCATCCATCAGCTCGACCTCGACGCCTACCGCAACAAGCGCATCGGCGACCTGCCGGCCCGAGCGGAGCGACACCTCGCGCTCGTGTGAAAGCCCACCGGCGAGCACTACCACGCGGCCAAGGTCACTCATCACGCTCTCCCTGGGCGACGAAGCCGTCACTGTCGAGGTCATTGGAGGAATGCAGGTCGGCACTCGGCGAGGATCGGATCGGAGCTGCATCGTCGCCGCTCGGCTCTGCGCTGAGCTGGGGGCTCAGCGTGTCCGCCGCACCAAAACTGGCCGGAGCGACTGTGCTTGCGGCGACCCGGGCGTCGACCGCCGGCGAGCCTGCACCGTCGCCGGACCCGACACCAGCCGCAAGCCCCACCCCGAGCCCGGCACCGACCGGGGTCTCGGGCCGATCCGTGCCGCCCGGCATGCCAAACGTCTGGTGCAGCTCGAGCTCTTGGTCGATGACATCGGCGAGCCTGCGAACGCCTTCCCTGATCCGCGCCGGCGGTGGGTAACAGTAGGACAGGCGTAGGCTGGACGCGCCGAGTCCATCGGCATAGAACGCGTTCCCCGGCACGTAGGCCACCCGGTTGGTGATTGCCCGCGGCAGCATGGCTTTCGAGTCCAGCCCGGCCGGCAGTGTCACCCATACATAGAAGCCACCGGTGGGGTTGGTCCACGTGGTGCCGGGCGGCATCAGCTCGGCCAGTGCATCCAACATCGCGTCCCGGCGATCGCGGTAGAGCTCCTGATACACCTTGATCTGCTGTTGCCAGGGTTGGGTGGCGAGATAGCGCGAGACCGCAAGTTGTGAGAACGAGGGCGGGCACAGCACCGCCGCCTCGGAGGCCAGCACCAGCTTCTCCCGCACGCCGAGCGGTGCGACCGCCCAGCCCACCCGGAATCCGGGCGCAAACGTCTTGGAGAACGAGCCGAGGTAGACCACGTTCTCGGCGTCGTGGGCGCGCAACGCGGGCACCGGATCGGCGTCGAACCCGAGCAATCCGTAGGGGTTGTCTTCCAGCACCAGCAGTTCGGCCTCGCGGCAGATCTCCAGGATCTCGGCCCGGCGATCCACCGCTAGCGACACCCCGGCCGGGTTGTGGAAGTTCGGAATCGTGTAGAGGAACTTGGCCCGCCGACCCGACGAGTGAACCGCGGTGATTGCCTCACGAAGCCGGGCCGGCACCAACCCCTGGTCGTCCATCGGAACGTGCACGACGTCGGCCTGATAGGCGCTGAACGTGCCAAGCGCGCCGACGTAGGACGGCGCCTCCGCGAGGATGACATCGCTGGGATCGACGAAGATCCTGGTCACCAAGTCCAGGGCTTGCTGCGAACCGACGGTGACTACGACCTCGTCGGCGTGCGCCTCGATCCCCTCCAGGCTCATCACCGTGCAGATCTGCTCGCGCAGCAGCGGATCGCCCTGCCCGGATCCGTACTGCAGCGCGGTCACGCCGTCGCTGCGGATGAGCTCACCGATCACATCGGCAACCGCGTCCATTGGCAAGGCGGCCAGGTGCGGCATTCCGCCGGCGAGCGAGACGATCTCCGGCCGGGCCGCGACCGAGAACAGCGCGCGGATCTCCGACGCTGCCATCCCGCGAGCCCGGGCTGCGTAACGCTCCACGTTCGGATCCAACCCAGCTGCGATCCGCGGCGCAATCGTCACTGCGGCCACTCCCTCACCGAATGGACTATCGGCGCTGGTCGCGCCTGGTCCGGGCTACTACGATGCCGGACGGCGAGCAATTCCAACGGAAGGTTCACCCATGCGGGTAATGAGCTGGGTCGCCGCCGGTCTGGGACTGGGTGCTTGCGGGGGATTCGTAGCCGGGCTACTGCGGGACAGGCCCGAGCACGGCTACGGCGCGCCGGTGGAAGCTGCTGGGCTCCGGGTAATGCCTGGTGCAGCGACAGCGAGGGACTGAGCGGATGTCGCGACGCGTCGTCAACCTGACCCTGGACAACCTCGACGATCTTCCACGCCGGTGTCGAGGGTGCGTGTTCTGGGAGCTGGATCCGGTTGCCGGCGAGCGGGCGCTGCAGGTCGGTGACCCGGGCCTGGAGAAGGAGGCCTGGGTCTCCGCCACGCTGCTCGATTGGGGGTCGTGCGGCAAGGTCGTGTACGTGGACGGCGCGCCGGCCGGGTACGCGCTCTACGCACCGCCGATCTACGTTCCCCGCGGCATCGCATTCCCTACAAGTCCGGTCGGATTGGACGCAGTTCTGCTGATGGGTGCGCACATCCTGCCCGAGTTCGGCGGTGGCGGCCTCGGCCGGATGCTCATCCAGTCGGTGGCCAAGGACCTGAGCCGGCGCGGGGTGAAGGCGATCGAGGCCTTCGGAGACGCCCGGTGGGACGGCCCGGCCTGCCTGGTGCCTGCCGACTACCTGCTCGCGGTCGGGTTCAAGACGGTACGCCCGCACCACCGTTACCCGCGGTTGCGGCTCGAGCTGAAGAACGCGCTGTCCTGGAAGGAAGACGTCGAGGTCGCCCTCGAGCGGCTGCTCGGGTCGATGTCTCCTGAGCCAGTCTTTAAGCCGGTATAGCACGAAATCAGATGAAATCCGCCAGCAGGGCAAGCATGGCCGCTTTGGGCTTCGCCCCGACGATGGTCTGAACGATCTCGCCACCCTTGAACACGTGCAGGGTCGGAATCGACATCACCGAGTACCGCATCGCGGTCTGCGGGTTCTCGTCGATGTTGAGCTTGACCACGTCGATCGAGTCTGGATTGTCGGCGGCAAGTTCCTCGAGAATCGGGGTCACGTGCCGGCACGGGGCGCACCACGGAGCCCAGAAATCGACGATGACCGGCTTGTCGTTCTGCAGCACGTCCTCGTCGAACGACTGATCGGTAACGTCCTTGAGCTCGCTCACTTGTGGATCTCCTTGGGATTCGGTCGTTTGCGGATAGTGGCCTAGGCGCCGCGCCGGAGGTCAGACCGGCTGGCGCTCAGCCGGCGCGGCCGCGGTCAACTCGGGCTCTTCGTCAAGCGCGGCCAGGTAACGCTCGGCATCGAGCGCGGCTGCGCAGCCGGTGCCGGCGGCGGTGACCGCCTGGCGGTAGTGGTGGTCCACCACGTCACCGCTGGCGAAGACGCCGGAAACCGAGGTCTTCGTGGTCGGCTGCTCCACCTCGATGTAGCCGGCCGGATCGATCGCTAGCTGGCTGGAGAACAGCTCGCTGCGCGGGTCATGGCCGATCGCCACGAACAGTCCGGTCACGTTCAGCTCGGACTCGGCGCCGGTCTCGACGTTGCGGACCCGCAAGCCGGTGACCTTGTCCTCGCCGAGGATGTCCACGACCTCGCTGTCCCATAGGAACCGGATCTTCTCGTTCGCGAACGCGCGCCGCTGCATGATCTTGCTCGCCCGTAGCTCGGAGCGCCGGTGGATTACGGTGACCGAGTTGGCGAAGCGGGACAGGAACGTGGCCTCTTCCATTGCTGAGTCGCCTCCGCCGACCACCGCGATGTCCTGGCCGCGGAAGAAGAACCCGTCACAGGTTGCGCACCAGGACACCCCGCGCCCGGACAGCCGCTTCTCGTTGGGCAGGCCGAGCTCGCGGTAGCGCGACCCGGTGGCAATGATGATCGTCCTGGCCCGGTGGGTGCTGCCGTCTCCGGTGGTCACGACCTTGATCGGTCCGCCCAGGTCGACCGACAGCACGTCATCGGTGACGATCTCGGTGCCGAACCGCTCCGCCTGCTTGCGGAAGCTGTCCATCAGATCGGGGCCGAGGATGCCGTCGGGGAAGCCCGAGTAGTTCTCTACCTCGGTGGTGTTCATCAGCGCGCCGCCGGACCCGATGGAGCCCTCGAACAGCAGCGGCTTCAGGTCCGCACGGCTGGCATAGATCGCGGCGGTAAAGCCTGCCGGCCCGGAACCGATGATGATCACATTGCGAACGTCGCTCACAGCGGCCTTCCTGGTGGCTGCACCCGTGGAATATGCGCGGGTATCGACTCGGCAAACCGATCCTAGGCCCGGAAGATTCCCTGGGCCTAGTTATCGTGGCCGCGACTCACCAGGTGTGCCGGAGCGTCCGCGGCAGCCCTAGCGACCCCGCATGATCTCGGTCTTGAGGAACTCGACCGACTCACCGCGGGCGCACGCGGTGCCGACGACTCGTACCTGGGCCTTGGACGGATCTGCCGGATCGTTGAGGACCAGCATCGCGGCCGGCTCGCCGCCATAGTTGCCGACATCGATCGCGAGCACCTGGACGGCTGCCGGATCCGGCATGATCCGGGCGATGCAGCGGGCAAGCCCGGCCGGGTCGTTAAGCAACGGAGCCAGGGCTGAGAAGTAGGAGAGCCGATCAGCGGTCGACTCGCTGCCCAGGCCAGGAGCCATCGGCGGTGCGCTCGACCCGGTGCCAGCGTCGACCTGGCCACCGGAAGCGGTCGGCGCTGCCGAGCGCACGGCTGCCTTGGACAGCAGTACGGTGGCGGCACCGGACAGCGTGTACGCGGTGAAGGTCTGACCGGAGGCGGCCCGATACACCGCCTTGGTCTGCGGCGTGGGCCCCGAGTAGGGCAGCGCCGGCGCGCCGCCCTCCGGCTGGTAGCCGTCCTCCGCCTCCATGGCGGCGCCGGGGGCGGAGCTGTCCGATGCTCCGCGAGGCGCGAGCTGGGCGAAGATGGTGGCACCGAACGCCAGCGTCGCAACCGTCGCGGCCGCTGCCAGCGCGGTGGTCATCCGGGCGCGCCGGCGGCGGGCTGCGGTGATCGAGCGGACGCCCCCAGACTCTTCGGCGGCCACCCGGCCCCCCGGGCAGTCGGCGCCATGAGCCGGCAATCCGGTGATCTCCGCGGACGTTGCCGCTACGGAGATCCGGGAGGAGTTGCGCGCCTCGGCCGCGAGCGCAGCCTCCAGCCGGGCGGTCACGGAAGCCGGCATCGACGGGGCCGGCGCGGCGGCCAGCACTGCCCGCACCTCGACGAGCTTGACCAGCACGTCCTGGCAGTGGGCGCAGCCGGTCAGGTGCGCTTCGATCCCGGACCGAGCCGAACGATCGGTGATCAGCCCGTCCGAGTACTCGGCCAGGTCCTCGGCCGAGCGGTGACTGCGCCGGTCAGCGGTGTTCATCGGGCGCGTTCACCTCCCTCGGACCGAGTTGTCGCTGTTTGTGGCGTTGCCGGTTGGACGGGATCAGGGCCGCGTCGGTTCCCGGTGGCGGCCCGGCCTTCGAACGACGGGCGCAGGTGCACCAGGTGCGGCAGCAGTCTGGCCCGGCCGCGGGCACAACGGCTCTTGATGGTGCCGCTCGGCACGCCGAGGATCGCGGCGGCCTCCTCGACCGAGTAGCCCTGCATATCGACCAGGACGAGCGCGGCCCGTTGCTCGGCCGGCAGCCGGGCCAGGGCGGCCGCGACATCTAGGCCAACCTCGCGCTCGGCGGTGGGATCGGGGAGCCGCTGATCTACTAAAGGCACGGTCGGCCGGACGGCCCGGCGCCGGATCCGATCCAGGCAGGCGTTCACCACGATCCGGTGCAGCCAGGTGGTCACCGCCGCCTCACCGCGGAACGAGCCGGCCCGGCGGAATGCCGAGATCAGCGCGTCCTGCAGGGCATCGGCGGCATCTTCGGGGTCACCCATGGTCCGTAGCGCGATCGCCCACATCCGGTCCCGGTGCCTGCGGAACAGCTCACTGAACGCGTCGGGGTCGCCGTTGACGTGACCGGCCAACAGCTCGGCGTCGGTTATCGGCGCGTCTGGATCAGCCATTGACGGTGACTTCCCCGACCAGTGCCCGGCCCCGGTCCCGGTCGTCGTCGGGGTCTACCGGCAGCTTGGTGTACCAGACCAGCAGGTAGCGGGTCTCGACCGGGCTTTCAGGCGTCAGCGTGAAGCTCGGATCAGCCTGCTCGCTCGGCCCGACTACCGCGGTGAAGTCGTCGGCGTTGCCGGCCGCGCCATCCAGGCCGGGTACGCTGCTCGCGTCAGCCGGCAATGCCCGCAATTCCGCCGTTACCCCGGGCAGCACCATCGTGACGGTCACGCTGCCCACCTGTTGCACCGAGCCGAGGTCGAGCACGAAGCCAATCCCTGGCTTGAACGGCGGCAGGGTCGGATCGTTGTAGTAGAACGAGCTCCACGCGGTTTCTGGGTCCCCATCGATCAATCGCGGGATCAGCTCGGGCCGTTCCTCGGCGTCGCAGCTAATGCAGCCGTCTTCGGGGTCGTAGTCGTGTGCCTCGGCCACAGTGAGCGGCCCGGCCGTGGCCGCCGGTGTGGTCGGGTCGTCGCCACCGCCACGCTGCCCGTTGCGGTCGATCGCGGTCATCGCGAGCAGCACGCCGAGCAGCAGCAGCCCACCGACGATCACGAACGTCACCAGGGTCCGGACCGCCCGCATCCCGCGCGAGGGGCCCGCCCAGTCCGCCTCGCCCGGCTCTAGGTAGCGGGAATGGACCTGGGTGTCCGAGGTGTGCTGAGCCGGCAGGCCAACCGGCCCGGGCGGTCCCATCGAACCCATTGCCCCGGCCGGTCCCATCGAACCGATCGCCGCGCCGGGTCGCCGCACCATCGGTTTGGGCAGCGACCGCAGGGCACTGACGAACGCGGCCGGTGAGGTGAGCGTGACCATGTGGTGCCGGGGCTGCTCGTTGAGCGATCGGTCGACGATCTCGTCCAGCGGGGCCGGCACGCCGGCGCGCACCTGGCGCGGGGACGGCAGCCGCCCACCATCCCTGGGCACTCCGGACAGCCCGTAGCCGTCGTGATCGGGCCAGCGGGCGGTGAGCGCGGCGAACAGCACCGCGCCGAGCGCCATGGCATCGGTGGCCGCCGGATCCGCAGAGCTCACCCCGTGCAGCGCCGCCTCCACCGAGAGCCCGGCGATCTTCACCTCACCGCCGCGGCCGAAGATCACCGACTCCGGGGACAGCACCAGGTGGGACAGGCCGGCCAGGTGCGCGTCCGCGATCGCCTCGGCCACCTCGGTGATGAGCGCCTGGGCCTGCGGCGGCTCTAGCGGGCCGGCTTCGGCCAGCACGGTCCGCAGGCTCCGACCGATGATCCACTCCTGGGTGACGTAGATCAGCTCGCCGTCTTCGGCCGCGTCCAGCACGCGCAGGAACCGCTCGTCGAACCCGCGAGATGCGGCCTGTGCGGCCGCCACGACGGCCTGGGCGCGCGGGTGGCTGCCCGGGATCACATGGACGCCTACCGGCCTGGCCAGCACCTCGTCGAATGCGCGCCAGGTCTGTACCCCGTCGGTATCGACGAGCCGCTCATCGAGGCGGTAACGCCTGGCGATGCGACGGCCCACCTCGACCGTTACAGGCTCCACGGGACTCCTGCTGTCTGTATTGCGGCGTGCGCCCCCATGCTAGGCCGTCCGGCACACCTAGACAGGATGGATCATCCCCCGGCCGGGGAGCCTGGACTAGCGACTGAGCCGGTTCGTCACCAAACCGATGAGAGATCTCACCTCGTTGATCCGAAGCCGAGCGGCGAAGAACAGGTAAAGCCCGGCCAGCGACGCGCCGCCCACCACGGTCACGATCAACGAAGGCAGGAATCCGTGCCCGCTGGCCAGGGTCACGCCGCGGGCCAGCACGAAGACCGGCAACGCTGCCGCCGCGGCGGACACGGTCAGCAGCGCGTAGGTCTGCAGCACCAGCCGGCCGTTCATACCGCCGATCCGGCGGCCCAGGATCCGCACGGTGAGGATCAGCCCGATCACGTAGGCCAGCCCGTAGCCGGCCGCGATCCCGACCACCCGCCACTGCAGCGGCAGCAGCTGCCAGGCAATGATCGCGAACACGACGTTGGCGACGTTGATCCAGACGTTGATCCGGACCGGGGTGCGGGTGTCCTCGAGCGCATAGAACCCCCGCAACAGGAGGTATTGCGCGGAGAACGGGATCACCGCAAGACCGAAGGCTTGCAACACGTAGCCGATATACGAGGCGCTGGCCACATCGGTGAACAGGCCGTACAGCGTGGTCGCGATCTCCCGGCCGAGCACCAGGAGCAGGAATGCGGCCGGCACGGTCGCCACCGCGATGATCCGAAGGCCGTTGGACAGGTCGGCCCGGACCGAGTCCAGGTCCCGGTCCACGGCGGATCGGCTCATCCGCGGAAGCAGCGCGGTGACCACCGAGACGGCCACGATCGCGTGTGGCAACAGCATGATCAGGTGTGCCTTGGTGTACGGGGTGAAGCCGATCCCGACATCTAGCCCGGCGGTCTTCGCGGCGGCCCCTGCGGAGGTCGCCAGCTGCACGATCACCAGATAGCCGATCTGGTTGACCAGCACGAACAGCACGGTCCAGGCGGCCGCCCGGTAGGCGTTGCCGAGGCCGACCCCACGCAGATCGAACCGGGGCTTGAACCGGAACCCGGTCTTGCGCAGCACCGGGACCAGAGCCAGCGCCTGCACGATCACGCCGAGCGCGGTGCCGATGCCGAGCAGCCGGAGCTCGCCCGGCGTCACGGTCTCCGCGGTGACCTGCTGTCCGCGCGTGATGACCATGAACAGCACGCCGGTCACGATGACCACCGCGTTGTTCAGGATCGGGGTCCACATCATCGGACCGAACCGACCGCGGGCGTTGAGCACCTGGCCGAGCATCGTGAACACGCCGAGGAAGAAGATCTGCGGGAGCAGGTAGCGGGCCAGCGTGGTGGCCGCGTGGAACTCCGCGGACAGGTCCGGCTTGCGGTAGTCGGCCGCATACATCAGCACCAGCAGCGGCGCGATGATCACCGCGACTACGGTGATGCCGGCGAGCACCAGGCCGATCGAGCTGACCAGCCGCTGCGCGTATGCCTCGCCGCCGTCCAGGTCCTGTTTCATGGCCCGGATCAGGTGCGGCACGAACACCGCGTTGAGCGCGCCGCCGATGAGCAGGATGTAGATGATCGTGGGGATCGTGTTCGCCACGTTGTAGGCGTCGGCGAAGACTTGGGTGCCGATCGCGCCCACCAGGATCATGTCGCGGAGGAAGCCGGTGATCCTCGACACCACCGTGCCGAGCGCCATCGTCCCGCTCGACCTCAGCACGCTCGTGTCGCTGCTCATGCCTGCACCCGCTCGACCTCGACTTGCTCGACCGGCACCGTACCCGGTTGGGCCGCCCGGCGGCGACGACGCGCCAACCCCCGCCGCACGATTCGGACCGTCGCGGACAGGAACAGCAGACCTGTTGCCCCGGCGATGATGACCGAACCAACCGTTCCGTAGTTCGTGACCTGAACCTTGATCGACTGCCAGTCCGAGATCGGGTCGCCCTCGCTGTTGCGTAGCCGAACCCGGACCTCGACCGGGCCGTTGGCGACCGCCTCGGCCTGGACCGACACCGGGGCGACGCCGCCCGCCGGCACGGTCACCGGTGGTGGCTGGACCACCTGCAGCCGGTCCTGACGGGTGGATTCGACGTAGACCTCGATGCTCACCGGCTGCGGCAGTTCGTTGCGTACGGTCACCGGGATGGAGCCGGAGTGGCTGGACAGCGTGACCGTGCCGGCCGAGACGATGCTGACCTGCCGGCGCAGCTCATCGAGGTTGGTCGACATGCCCCGCAGGAAGCTGCGGCCGGCGCTGGACACGCCGGGCTTGCCGTCGGTGCGCCGCCAGGCCGCCGACTCGGTGCGCAGCCGCGCCGCGGTGTACGCCAGCGAGGTCGGTCCGGGACCGCTGAGGATCTCGATAAACCGCTGCAGCCTGGTCCGGGTCCGGCGGGCATCGGTGAGGTAGTCCGCCGGCAGTTCGGCGGACTGGGCCCGACTCGGATACTCGGCCACCACCCTGGGCAGCGCGGGCGGCTCGACCTCGCGGACCGCGCTGAGCGGCACGCTGGTCACCCACGGCGTCGTGCCCGCGACTTCGAGCAGCTCGGCCGCGGTCCTGGGATCAACGTTCCAGTACCGCGGAGCCGCCACGACCAGGGACCTGGAGTCGTTCGGTCGCTGCAAGGTAATCAGGGCGGTCTCGGCCAGAAACCGCTGGATCATCAGCGGCCCGGCGCCCGGCCGGTCGCCGCTGCCGGTGCGCAGCACCGCGGACAGTTCGGTGTCGATGAGCAACGGTTCGAGCGTGCCAGCCGGGGTGCTCAGCCGGCCCCGGCCGTCCGGGGTGTAGGTCAGCGTGCCGGCCGGCGGGAGCGCGGTGTCGGCGAGGATGACCGCCTGCTGGCCGGCCGCGCGCAGCGCGCGCAGGGTCTGGCGATCGGTGAGATCGCCGGGTGGCCAGGACACGTTCGAGGTCGTGTCCCGGCGCAGCACGTCCTGCGCGATGTCCGCACCGACCGTGTCGGCGGTGCCGATGTCGGAGGTCAGACCGTTGCGGCGCAGCGCGGTGACGTCCACGTCGGCGTACGGCAGGTTCATCACCTGGTTCTGGCCGATCGCCGCCCGGAGCCGATCCAGCCAATCGGCCGCGGCCGCCCGCCCGGTGCCGGCAACCGTGCCGTCCTCGGTCCTGACCCGGTAGCCCTTGGCCATCTGCTCCGCGGTCTGCAGCAGGTCGGGATCGACCACCCAGGTGACCGGTTTCCCGGCGGCGGCATCCACCAGTCCGGACAGCCGGCCGTCCGGGGCGACCGAGGTGGCCAGTCGGTCGTTCATGAACAGGTCGGCCGAATCCCGCACCGGCCGGTCGACCAGCGGCCACAACCAGCTCAGCCGGGTCGGCTCGATCGAGTCGAGCTCCGGCATCCACGGCAGATAGGTGGTCAGCTCCCGATCGGGTACCGAGCTACCCGGTGCGGTGGCGGTGAGGTCGAGCTGGTAGACCCCCCGATCTTGCTCGCCGGCCGGCAAGCCCAGGCTGGACACCGGCACGGACAGCCGGAACGGGGCAAAGTCGTCCGGGTCGATCCCATCGGCGAGCACGCTCTGTGCCCCGGGCACCGGCCGCGAGCTGCGCGGCAGCAGGCCAGCCTCGACCCGGCTGGGCTGGGATCGCAGGGTGAGCGGAGTGAGCCCGATCGACAGGCCAACCTCGATCCGCCCGATCCGGGTGGTGCCGGTGTTGCGGACCACACCGGAGATGGTCAGCGTGCTGGTCTCGGTCGGTGCCGCCGGCGTGATCTTCGAAAGCTCGATGACCATCGAGCCGGCCGCCTGGGCTACGGCAGCGCCGCTAGCCCCGCCGGAACCGGGGGAACCGCCGGAACCGCTGGCGACGCGGCCGACGCCGGCGACCGCCAGGCCGGGTGCGAGCGCCACCCCCAGCACCGCGGTTGCGATCGCGGTGTGCACCACCGCGCGGAACCGGCTGCCACCAGCGTGGGTCATGCCCGTTCCACCATGGACGGCGGGAGCTTGTCCAGCAGCTGGCGCTCGTCGGCATAGGCGAGCCGGCCGGCGACCTCGGGCAGCGGCACCCACTCCACCGCGTCGATCTCGATGTCGCGGTCGCTCAGCTCACCGTCCATCGCCTCGAACAGGAAGTGATGAACCGTCTTATGGATACGTCGACCGGCGAACACGAACCAGTAGTCGATCTCGCCAAGCGGCGCCAGCAGACGGGCCCGGATCCCGGTCTCTTCCTCGATCTCCCTGGCGGCCGCCTGCTCGGCGGTCTCGCCCGACTCGACGTGCCCCTTCGGCAATGACCAGAGCAGCCGCCCGTTCCGGTCCCGCTTACCGATCAACACGGCCCGGCTCGGCTGCTCCGCGCTGTCCACCACCAGCCCGCCCGCCGACGTCTCCTCCACCCGCCACAACGGCGCTCGGCGGCGGGACGGACGATTCGAACGAGGCACGAACCCGATGCTAGTGCGCGCAACGTTCGCGCACGTCTGGCCCGCAATACTTAAGATCAAACTAGGGCTTTGGGGCTACCCTGGTGCGCCGTGTCACACCAGTCCACCTCGCTGACCGAGGCGCAGCGCCGCGCGATCGCCGAGCTGTTGCGGATCGCGCCGGTCGCGGTCGAGCTCGGCCAGCGGTTCAAGGCCGCGGGCTACGAGCTGGCATTGGTCGGCGGCTCGGTCCGGGACGCGCTGCTGGGCCGGCTGGGCAACGACTTGGACTTTGCGACCAATGCCCGGCCACCGGAGATCAGCGCGGTGATCCGGCCCTGGGCCGAGGCGGTCTGGGACGTCGGCCAGGCGTTCGGCACGATCGGGGCACGCAAGGACGGCTTCCAGCTGGAGATCACCACCTACCGCTCGGAGGCCTACGACCGATCGTCCCGTAAGCCGGTCGTCGCGTTCGGCAACTCTCTGGAAGGCGACCTGGAGCGCCGGGACTTCGCGGTCAACGCGATGGCGCTGACCCTGCCCGAGCCGCGGTTCATCGATCCCTACGGCGGCCTGACCGACCTGGGCAAGCAGGAGCTGCGCACGCCGGCCACGCCGGAGTCCTCGTTCTCCGACGATCCGCTGCGGATGATGCGGGCGGCCAGGTTCGCCGCCCAGCTCGGCTTCACCCTGACCCCCGAGGTGCGCCGGGCCATCGTGGACATGGTCGACCGGCTGGACATCGTCTCGGCCGAGCGGATCCGCGACGAGCTGGTCAAGCTGATCTGCTCGCCACAACCACGGGTCGGCCTGGAGATCATGGTGGAGAGCGGGCTGGCGGATCGCATGCTCCCCGAGCTGCCGAAACTGCGGCTGGAGATCGACGAGCACCATCGGCACAAGGACGTCTACGAGCACACGCTGACCGTGCTCGACCAGGCGATCGCGCTGGAGACCGAGCCGGACAAGCCGGACTTCGTCCTCCGGTTCGCCGCGCTCATGCACGACGTGGGCAAGCCCAAGACCCGCCGGTTCGAATCGGACGGCCGGGTCTCCTTCCACTTCCACGAGATGGCCGGCGCGCAGTTGACCAGGGCCCGGATGAAGGCGCTGAAGTTCGACCGACAGAGCGTCGACGAGGTGGCCCGGCTGGTCGAGCTGCATCTGCGGTTCCACGGCTACGGCAGTGGGGAGTGGACCGACTCGGCGGTTCGCCGCTACGTCCGCGATGCCGGACCGCTGCTCGACCGGCTGCACAAGCTGACCAGGTCGGACTGCACCACCAGGAACCGGCGCAAGGCCGAGGCGTTGGCCCGCACCTACGACCACCTCGAGGCCAGGATCGCGGCGTTGCAGGCCCAGGAGGCGCTGGATTCGATCCGGCCCGACCTGGACGGCAACGAGATCATGGAACTGCTCGGCACCGGACCGGGACCGCTGGTTGGGCGGGCCAGGCAGTACCTGCTCGAGCTGCGGCTGGATGCCGGCCCGATGGACCGGGATGCGGCGGTGGCCGCACTCATGGCGTGGTGGCGGGAGCAGCCGGAGAGCCGTCCCGACCCCGCGGCCGGCGGGGCGGCTGGGCGGCCGCCCTGAGCTCCGCCGCGCCGTAGGCGATCGCGGCCACCAGGTAACCGGCCGCCACGATCACGATCACCAGGTGGGACTTGCCCTCGGTCGGCAGCAGCGTGGCCGCGAACGCGGCCGCGGCGACGAACGACACGTTGTACAGCACGTCGTAGAAGGAGAAGACCCGGCCGCGGAAGGCGTCGTCGACGGTGGACTGCACGATCGTGTCCACACAGATCTTCGCGCCCTGCGCCACGATGCCAAGGAAGAAGGCGGCCAGCACCACCAGCGGCTCCCGGAACGTGCCGGCCAGGGTCAGCTGGACCACGGTGGCGACGAAGAAGCTGGCCGCGATCCACCCGGGCTTGGTCAGCCGGCGGGCTCCGGCCGGGGTGATCACGGCCGCGATGAGGTAGCCAAGACCGGAGGCCGCCACGATGATCGCGAGCCCGGCCAGCCCGGCCTCGGTGTCGGCCGGGTCGTTGAAGTAGTTCCGGTACAGCAAGATCATCATGATCGTGGAGACACCGTAGAAGAAGCGGTGCGCGGCGATCGCGGCCAGTGCCCGGCCGGCCGCGGCCCGCTCCCTCACATGCCGGGCGCCCTGGACCATGCCGGACGCGACCGCGAGCAGCGCGGCCCGGGTGCCGCCCGCCGGTTGCCCGGCACCAGTGTCGGTGCGGTCCAGGTCCGGGCCCAGCCGATCTCTGGCCATCCGGGTGGCCACCAGCGCGGACAGCAGATAGGTCAGCGCGGACAGGCACAGAATGCCGGCGGTGCCACCCGAACCGTCCCCGAACAGCGAACGGGCCAGGTAGCCGATGCTGCCGCCGATCACCGCCGCCACCGTCCCGCTCGTGGTAGAGACCGAGTTAGCCATGATCAGCTCGGAGCCGGCCACGACGTGCGGCAACGCCGCGGACAGCCCGGCCAGGAAGAACCGGTTCACGCTGAGCACCGCGAGCGCGCTGGCGTAGAACAGCGGCCCCTCGGTGCCGGCCAGCACCAGAGCGCCGACGCCGAGCACCATGACCGCCCTGATCACGTTGGCCCAGACCAGCACCTGGCGCCGACGCCACCGGTCGAGCAGCACCCCGGCGAACGGTCCGACCAGCGAATACGGCAAGAGCAGGGTGGCGAAGGCGACCGCGACGGCGCTCGCCGACGGCTGCCGCTCGGGGCTGAAGAACACGTAGCTGGCCAGCGCCACCTGAAAGATTCCGTCCGAGGCCTGCGCCAGCAGCCGGGTGCCGAACAGCCGCCGGAAGTCGCGGCTGCGCAGCACTTGGCGAAGGTCGGCGAGGAAGGTCATCAGGTGCAGGCTACGCGCCGGGACCGCCCGATCCACCCGGGGTGGATCGGGCGGCTCCGCCCGGCCCGGCTGCTCTGACAACGGTTCGGCAAAGAATGCTGGCGCTTTGCCTGGCTGATCGGCTTCGCTGGTACGCCGCAGATGCCGTGTCGGGCTGATGACGGTACGGTCACCTGTCAACGGTGTGCACGGGATCGAGTGAGTAAGGGAAGTTTGGCAATGACTGGACCGGTCCGCCGGGTGCGGTTAGCCGCGCTTGCGGCGATGCTCTCTCTCACTGCCACCGCCTGCGGTGGCACTCTCGCCTCTTCCAGCTCGGACGCCAGTACTCCGCGTGAGGGTGGCACGCTGCGGTTGGTCGGCTCGGGCGACATCGATCACCTTGACCCCGCCTCGTCGTACTACGTCCCGACCTGGCGGCTGCTGCGCACGATGGTCAGGCAGCTGGTGACCTATCCCTACAGCGCCGATCAGGATGAGTCGACCACGCCGGTCGCCGATCTCGCGGTCAGCGTCCCTGAGCCCACCAACGAGGGCCGGACCTACACGTTCCGGATCAGGGAGGGTGCGGTCTGGGATGCTCCGGACGGCCCCCGCCAGGTGACCGCCGATGACGTGGTCCGCGGGTTCGAGCGGCTGTGCAACCCGGTCTGGCCGAACCCGGCCCCGGGCTATTTCAACGCGACCATCGAGGGGTTCGCCGAGTACTGCACGAGCATGTCGCAGATCGAGGCCACCACGACCGCGATCCGCGATTTCATCGACTCCAACGAGATCCCCGGGGTGCGCGCGGTCGACGAGCTCACCGTCGAGTTCAACCTGCACCGCCCGGCCGGCGACTTCGTCAACATCCTGGCGCTGTCGTTCGCCACCCCGATGCCCGAGGAGTCGCTGAAGTACAAGCCGGACTCGCCGGAGTTCCGCCGGAACTTCATCTCCAACGGCCCGTACAAGATCGAGCGGTATCTGGCCAACCAGTCCATCACGCTGATCCGCAACGAGAACTGGGATCCGCAGACCGACCCGGTGCGCAAGGCCTGGGTGGATCAGATCGAGGTTGTCATCGGCTCGGACGAAGGACCGGTCCAGAAGCAGATGGAGGCCGGCACTGCGGACCTGGCCTGGGACACCCTGGTCCCGGTGTCCGACCTGCACCGGCTGCGTAGCGTGGGCGATCCGGGTCTGACCGTGGAGCCGGACGGTTCGATCAACTACCTGGTCATGAACCTGCGGGATGACCAGCTGGACAACTCCGAGGTCCGCCGGGCGATCAACACGGCGATCGACAAGACCGCGATCGTCAAGATCATGGGTGGGCCGAGTATCGCCGAACCGATCAACCGGATCCTGCCGCCGCAGATTGCCGGCGGTGAGCTTACGGTCGAGTCGCCGTTCCTGACCGAGGGCGACAAGGGCGATCCGGATGCGGCCAAGCAGATCCTCAGCGACGCGGGGATCTCCGGGGTGTCCCTCAAAATGCCCTACCGCAACTCGGGCAAGGCGCCGTCCATCGCTCAGGCCATCCAACAGGACTTGGGCCAGGCCGGGATCGACGTGGAGCTGATCCCGACGCTGCCCAACTTGTTCTACACGAACTACCTGTTCCAGCCGGAGGCCGACTGGGACATCGCCGTTCCCGGCTGGCTACCCGACTGGTACGGCAATGCCGGGCGGTCGTTCTTCGTCCCGCTGCTGGACGGCCGGACCTGCGGCCCGAACTCGTCCAACTTCGGCTGCTACAACAGCCGGACCACCAACGACCTGATCGACCAGGCGCTTGAGGCGGCGACGCCGGAAGAGGCGGCCGCGCTCTGGGCCCAAGCCGACCAGCAGGCGACCGAGGACGCGGCGTGGGTCCCGCTGATCACGTTCGCGACGCCGCACTTCCACTCCGACCGGGTGGGCAACTACCTGATCTCGCTGGGCACCAACGGACCGGACCTCACCAATGTCTGGATCGTCGAGGACTAACCGGGACCAGCCACCTCTGGGGCGCACCGCGGTGGCCCTCCGCCAGCAGGACCGGCGGAGGGCCACTGTGCTGATCTAGCACCGGACCGGCGCCTTCACACGGTCGGTCGAATGCTGGTCACGAAACGGCAACGCGACTATCTCACATCGGTGTCGGCGCCGAGTCGCGATTTGGCAACCAGCATCGCAAGCCACGATGGTCAGTGCCTTGATAAGGGGCTTAGGCCGGGTTTGGGCATTACACCACGAGCCCGGATGAGTACCCCACCCTCGGACTTCAGGTGACGAACGAGGGTCGAAGTCCACCCATCCAGGAAGGACAGGCATGGCTATCAACCGGTTCCGGGCCGGTCGAACCGTCGCCGTCATCGCGGCCCTCGCGTGGGGTCTCGCGGCATGTGGCGGCGGTACGACCACCGGCGGCTCCCAGCAGGACGAGGGCACCCCGGTCACGGGTGGCACGCTCAAGCTGGTGGGTGCCGGTGACGTCGACCATCTCGACACCGCAGGTGCGTACTACTCGGTGACCTACACGCTGCTGCGGGCGATCTCCCGGCAGCTGGTGTCCTACCCCAACAGTTCGGACCCGGGTGAGTCCACCACACCCGCACCCGATCTGGCCGAGGAGATCGGCGAGCCGACCGACGGCGGCACGACGTACACGTTCAAGATCCGTGAGGGTGCGCAGTGGGACGCCCCCGGCGGCCCGCGGCAGATCGTGGCCGAGGACGTCGTCCGCGGCTTCAAGCGGCTGTGTAACCCGGTGACGCCGACCGGGGCGCCGGGTTACTTCACCGGCACGATCGTCGGCATGCAGGCCTACTGCGAGGGCTTCGCGAAGGTCCCCGGTGAGGTCGGCCCGATCAAGGACTACATCGAGCAGACCAGCCTGGAGGGCGTGACCGCGCTGGACGAGCGCACCGTCCAGTTCAAGCTGCTGCAGCCGGCCAGCGACTTCATCAACATCCTGGCGCTGCCGTTCTCCTCGCCGGTCCCGGTCGAGGCGCTGGAGTACAAGCCGGACTCGCCCGAGTTCCGCCGCAACTTCGTGGCCAGCGGACCTTACAAGATCGAGAGCTACACCCCGAACCAATCCATCAAGCTGACCCGAAACCCCGCCTGGAAGGCGGAGGCCGACCCGCTGCGCAAGGCGTACGTGGACCGGATCGAGATCACCCAGGGTTCGGACGAGGGCCCGGTGCAGAAGCAGCTCGAGGCCGGCACCGCGGACATGCAGTGGGACACCCAGGTGCCGGTGGCCGATCTGCGCCGGCTGCAGGACGCTAACGACAGCCGGCTATCGTTCAACAAGGACGGCTCGTCCAACCCGTACCTGGTGATGAACCTGCAGTCGCCGAACGAGAACAACGCGCTGGCCAACGTCAAGGTCCGGCAGGCGCTGAACTACGCGGTGGACAAGCAGTCGATCGTGCAGACCCTGGGCGGCCCGAAGGTCACCTCGATCAACAACAACATCCTGACTCCGGCCATCAACGGCTTCGAGGCCTTCGATCTGTATCCGACCCCGGACAGCAAGGGCGATCCGGCGCGGGCCAAGACGCTGCTGACCGAGGCCGGCTACCCGAACGGGCTCAACCTGAAGATGGTCTACCGCAACGCCGGCAAGGCGCCGGCGATCGCGCAGACCCTGCAGCAGGGCCTGGCCAAGGCCGGGGTGAACGTGGAGCTGGTGTCCACGACGCCGCCGAACTTCTACACCCAGTTCCTGCAGAACCCGCAGTCGGGCCAGGCCGGTGACTGGGACATCGCGGCTCCGGGCTGGGGCCCGGACTGGGCCGGCAACGCGGCTCGGTCCTTCTTCGTGCCACTGCTCGACGGCCGCAACTGCGGTCCCGGCTCGACCAACTACGGCTGCTACAACAACCCGGCGGTCAACACCTTGATCGACGAGGCGCTGGCCGCGAAGTCGGTCGACGATGCCGCCGCGAAGTGGGCGCAGGCCGACCGGAAGGCGATGGAGGACGCGGTGTGGGTACCGCTGGTGACCGGCAACACGCTCGGTTACCACTCCGAACGGGTCAAGGGGTGGAAGTACTTCTTCCCAGGT
This sequence comes from Sporichthyaceae bacterium, assembly GCA_022616375.1. Classification (GTDB taxonomy): domain Bacteria; phylum Actinomycetota; class Actinomycetes; order JAKEEW01; family JAKEEW01; genus JAKEEW01. The sequence continues at coordinate 4,386 of JAKEEW010000172.1, read as the reverse complement.
CAGAACGGTGACGTGACGAACGTCTGGCTGGCCGGCTAGACCCAGGCACGACCCGGATGCAGTGAGCGGGCCGGCCGCCCAAACCCCCGATCGCGGGAGTGGGTGGCCGGCCCTTCACGTTGGGTAAGGCAACCTACGCAGATCCGGTTACCCTCCGTGCTCGAATGCGATCGAGTGTGCCATTCTGGCCCGGCGAGAGGTCGCGTTAAGCTTCCGCGACGACACGCTGCGGCAGGCTACGGACGGGTGGCGATCAGATGGGTCGAGCGCGAGGTAACGGCGCAAGATGACCTTGCTCGATGTGCAGAACCTGTCGGTCGCGTTCAATACGGCCGACGGTGTGGTTAAGGCCGTCCGCAACGCCTCGTTCTCGGTCGACGCCGGCCAGACCCTTGGAGTAGTCGGCGAGTCCGGCAGCGGCAAGTCGGTCACGGTCCAGTCGCTGCTCGGACTGGCCAGGGGCGCCCAGGTCAGCGGTCAAGCGATGTTCAACGGTGCCGACCTGATCACGATGAACTCCGCCGACCTGCGCCAGATCCGCGGTGCGGAGATCGGCCTGGTCTTTCAGGATCCGTTGACCAGCCTGCATCCGCACTACCGGGTGGGCAAGCAGATTGCCGAGATGATCCTGGCGCACCAGGACGTGCCCAAGCGGGTCGCCCTGAACCGGGCCACCGAGCTGCTCGGGCAGGTCGGCATCCCGCATCCCAAGCTGCGGGTCAACGACTATCCGCACCAGTTCTCCGGCGGGATGCGGCAGCGGGTAGTGATCGCGATGGCCATCGCGCTGGAGCCGGCTCTGTTGATCGCGGACGAGCCGACCACCGCGCTCGACGTGACCGTCCAGGCGCAGATCCTCGAGCTGATCAAGAAGCTGCAGGCCGAGCTGAACATGGCCGTCATCCTGATCACCCACGACTTGGGTGTGGTTGCCGACATCGCCGACTCGGTCATGGTGATGTACGCCGGCCGACCGGTGGAGAAGGCGGACCGGGACACCATCTACTACCGCTCGCACCACCCGTATACCGGCGGATTGCTCGAGTCGATCCCGGTGCGCGGTCAGCAGCACGACCTCCGGCCGATCCCGGGCTCCCCACCCAGCCTGATCAACCTGCCGAGCGGTTGCTCGTTCCATCCGCGCTGCCGGTTCGTGATGGACCGGTGCCGCACCGAGCTGCCACCGCTCATGCAAGTCGACGCCGGCGTCGACGCGCACCAGTCGGCGTGCTGGCTGCCGGCCAGCGGGTCCTGGTGGGAGGAGCGGCAGGCGATGATCCTGGCCGAGTCCGAGGGGAGCCGCCGGTGACCACGAGCACGTTCACGGGCGAGGTCCTGATGCGCGCCGAGGGGGTCCAGAAGTACTTCCCGATCCGTGGCTCGGCTTTGTTCGGCGGGTCCAAGGCCGAGGTCAAGGCGGTCGACGGGGTCGATCTCGAGCTGCGCCGGGGCGAGACGCTCGGGCTGGTCGGAGAGACCGGGTGCGGAAAGTCGACGCTTGCCCGCTGTCTGCTCGGGCTCCAGCCGGCGACCGGCGGGCGGATCTTCTTCGAGGACGACGACATCACCAACCTGTCCCGCTCGGACATGCGGCCGTTCCGGCGCGAGATGCAGATGGTCTTCCAGGACCCGATGGGTTCGCTGAACCCGCGCCGCCGGGTCGGCTCGATCATCGCCGACCCACTGAAGATCCACGGTCTGGCCGTGGGACGCGAGCTCAAACGCCAGGTGCAGGGGCTGATGGAGCTGGTCGGGCTGAACCCGGAGCACTACAACCGGTTCCCGATGGAGTTCTCCGGCGGCCAGCGGCAACGCATCGGGGTGGCCAGGGCGCTCGCGCTGCGGCCCAAGCTGATCATCTGCGACGAGCCGGTGTCCGCGCTTGACGTGTCCATCCAGGCGCAGATCCTCAACCTGCTCACCTCGCTGCAGCGCAACTTCGGCCTGACCTACCTGTTCATCTCGCACGACTTGTCGGTGGTGGAGCACATCAGCGACCGGGTCGCGGTGATGTACCTGGGCCGGATCGCCGAGGTGGCCGACGTCAAGGACCTCTACAACCGCCCGCGGCACCCCTACACCGCGGCGCTGCTGTCGGCCGCGCCGGTGGCCGACCCGCGCTCCGCCGATCGCCGGCAGCGGATCATCCTGGGCGGCGATCCGCCGTCTCCGGCGCACCCGCCGGCCGGGTGCCGCTTCCACCCGCGCTGCCCGAAGGCGCAGAGCATCTGCGCGCACGAGGTGCCCGCCCTGGTGGCTCGCGACGACGATCCGCCGTCGCATCGCACTGCGTGCCACTTCCCGGTCGAGCCGGGTGACGATCTGACCCACACCCCGAGCAGCGAGCAGGTCGAAGACGCGACCGCAGCCGGAGCGATGTCATGAGCTCGATCGACGCCTTCGCCTCGGAGCCGATGCACAGCCCCGTCGAGGATGCCGAGCAACACAAGGTCCAGGGTCGTAGCCCGGTCCGGCTCGCGTGGGAGCGGCTCAGGCGCGACCGGATGGCCATGATGTCGCTCGTCACGATTGGCGCGCTGGTGCTGTTCGCGCTGGTCGGCGGGCCGCTGCTGCAGGCGATCACCGGGCACGACCCGGCCACCCAGTATCGGGACACCGGGCTGACCATCGACGGCCTGCCGGTCGGGCCGAACTCGGAGTTCTGGCTCGGCACCGACAACCTGGGCCGCGACCTGCTGGTCCGGATCGCGTACGGGGCCAGGATCTCGCTCGCGATCGGGATCGGGGTGACCCTGCTCGCGCTGGCGGTCGGAACCGTCATCGGTCTGATCGCCGGCTACTACAGCGGCAAGGTCGACACGGTCATCTCCCGGGTGATCGACGTCATGCTCGGCTTCCCATTCCTGGTCACCGCGATCGCACTGGTGGCCATCTTCCAGCCCAGCACCTGGATCACCGCGATCGTGATCCTGCTGTTCATCTGGGCCCCGGTGGCCAGGATCGTGCGCGGCCAGGTGCTGTCGTTGCGGGAGAAGGAGTTCATCGAGGCCGGGCACTCGCTCGGCGCCGGCGACTTCCGGATCATGTTCGTGGACGTGCTGCCCAATCTGGTCGGGCCGGTGATCGTCTACGGCACGCTGCTCATCCCGCAGGTCATCGTGCTGGAGTCCACGCTGTCGTTCCTCGGGCTGGGAGTGGTCCCGCCGACCTCGACGCTCGGCCAGATCCTCGGCGACGTGCAGAACCAGAGCCTGTATGGCGTCGCCCCGTGGATGCTCTATTTCCCGATGCTCGTCCTGCTGATCACCACACTGGCGTTCAACCTGCTCGGGGACGGGTTGCGGGACGCGTTCGACCCCGGCTCCGAGCGAACGATGGCGAAGTAGGGAGCCGCGACGGTGCTGAGATTCCTGATCCGGCGGATCCTGTTCAGCCTGCTGGTGCTGTGGATCATCGCGACCGCGGTGTTCTTCCTGTTCTTCGTGGCCTCGCCCGGCGATCCGGCCCGGGTGTTCGCCGGCCGGCAGGCCACCGAGGAGACCGTGGCCGCGGTGCGGCGCTCGCTGGGCCTGGACCGGCCGCTGTACCAGCAGTACTGGGACTACCTGTCCGGCCTGTTCCAGTGGCCGCCGGATCTGGGCACCTCGTTCATCAACCAGGAGCCGGTGCTCAACACGATCGTCCAGCGGCTGCCGGTCTCGCTGTCGATCGCGCTCGGCGCGGCGGTGGTGTGGCTGCTCATCGGCATCCCGATCGGGATCCTCGCGGCCACCAAGCCACGCTCGCTGGCCGATCGGACCGCGACCGTGATCGCGCTGGCCGGGCTGTCGATGCCGACGTTCGTGCTCGGCATGCTGCTGTTCAACTTCTTCTTCTTCCAGCTCACCAAGGCCGGCTTCCCGATCTTCCCGGCCGGCCAGTACGTGCCGTTCGTGGAGAACCCGTTCGAGTGGGCTCGGCACCTGGTCCTGCCCTGGCTGACCCTGGCGCTGGTGTTCGCCGCGACGTACTCCCGATTGACCCGCGGATCGCTGTTGGAAGTGATGGGGGAGGACTACATCAAGACCGCGCGGTCCAAGGGGTTGTCCGAGCGCACGGTCGTGCTCAAGCACGGCTTGCGGTCCGCGCTGACCCCGATCGTCACGCTGTTCGGTCTGGATCTGGGCGCGCTGCTCGGCGGCACCATCGTCACCGAGCGGATCTTCGGTCTGCCCGGCCTCGGTGCGCTCGCAGTCCAGTCGGTGACTACCCAGGATCTGCCGGTCATCATGGGCACGGTGCTGATCGCGGCGTTCTTCGTCGTGGTGGCGAACATCCTGGTGGACCTGGCCTATGCCGTGCTCGACCCGCGAGTCCGCCTGAGCTGACTCGGTAGCCCTCCCCAAGATCGCCGTTTTCGTGATCCCTTGACTGCGTCTGTGCAGG
>JAKEEW010000171.1 GCA_022616375.1 Sporichthyaceae bacterium | reverse complement strand
AGATCGCTGACAGTCTTGGCACCCCGTTCACCCAGGCCATGGCGGCCCACGCCACCGGTGCCGTGCTGCGGGCCGAGGGCGACGGGCGAGCCGCCCTCACCGCACTGCGCCAGGCCTGGTCGGCCTGGCAGAAGCTGGACACGCCGTACGAGGCCGCCCGAGCCCGGGTGTTGATCGGGCTGGCCTGCCAAGACCTTGGTGATCATGACGGAGCGGCGCTCGAGTTCGACGCCGCGCGGTGGGTGTTCCAACAGCTCGGCGCGGTGCCCGACATCCACCGGGCGGAAAAGCTTGCGCTGTCCGGGCGGCAGCGGACCGCCGATCGGTTGACCGCGCGCGAGGTGGAGGTGCTCCGCCTGGTGGCCGCGGGCAAGACCAACCGGGCCATCGCCGGCGACCTCTTCCTGAGTGAGAAGACGGTAGCCCGGCACGTGAGCAACATCCTCACCAAGCTCGATCTACCGTCTCGGTCCGCGGCGACCGCGTACGCCTACGAGAACGATCTCGTCTAGCCGGCCGATCCTACACAGAACTACCCACGTCCTGACGTGCGGCTTTCTGCCGATGCGCGGACGGCCCCCGGCTCCTAGCGTGGTCGAGGAGAGCCGCCGCGTAGGCGGCCGCCGGGGCGCACCCGAGGAGGGGATCATGGCCAGCGACGAATACGACGTGATCGTCGTAGGAGCCCGCTGCGCGGGATCTCCGACCGCAATGCTTCTGGCCAGGAGCGGCTACCGGGTCTTGGTCGTCGATCGGGCCACATTCCCGAGCGACACGGTCTCGACCCACCTGATCCATCCACTGGGCGTGGCCGCGCTGGCCCGCTGGGGCCTGCTTGACCGGCTCACCGCCGCCGCTGGCGCCAGCCCGCCGATCGATACCTACGTGGTCGACTTCGGTCCGATCGTGATCACCGGTGCTCCGGGCACCGACGAGTCGCCGGTCGCCTACGCACCGCGTCGGACCGTGCTCGACGAGCTTCTGGTCCGGGCTGCGGCCGAGTCCGGGGCCGAGGTCCGGGAGGCATTCAGCGTCGCCGAGGTGGTCGTCGAGAACGGCCGAGTGATCGGGATCCGTGGGCACGACCGGGGCGGGCAGACCGTCACCGAGCGCGCCCAGGTCGTGGTCGGCGCGGACGGCTGGAACTCGCACGTCGCGCAGGCCGTGCAGGCCGTGCGGTATCACGAAAAGCCGAAGCTGCTGGCAGGCTACTACAGCTACTGGAGCGGGCTACCAATGGACGGCCGCTTCGAGACCTACGTCCGCCCCGGCCGGGGCATGGCCGCCTGGCCGACCAACGACGGCTTGACCCTGGTGGTGGCCGGCTGGCCGTACGCCGAGTTCGAGTCCAACCGCAGCGACATCGAGGGCAACTTCCTCAAGGCAATCTCGCTCGCGCCGGCGTTCGCGGACCGGCTCGACGCCGGCACCCGAGAGGAACGGTTCGTTGGCATGCCGGTGCCCGGCTTCTTCCGCAAGCCGTACGGTCCGGGCTGGGCGCTGGTCGGCGATGCCGGGTACAACAAGGACTTCATCACCGCCCAGGGCATCCAGGACGCGTTCCGCGACGCCGAGCTGTGCGCGGCGGCGCTGGATCGGAGCCTGTCCGGCTCCCGCCCGTTCGACCAGGCGATGGCCGACTACCAGAACGCCAGGGATCAGCACTCGCTGCCGATGTACGAGTTCACCAGCGAGCTGGCCACCCTGGAGCCCCCGCCGCCCGAGCTGGTGCAGCTGCTCAGCGCGATCCAGGGCAACCAGTCGGCAATGGACGAGTTCGCCAGGCTCAACGCCGGCGTGCTGTCTCCGGCCGAGTTCTTCGCGCCGGACAACGTCCAGCGGCTCGTCGGTGCGATGCCGGAGTAGCCGTATCTCGCAGTCCGGTTATGCGACTGACCGGGGTGGCGCCGGGCCGCTCGGCGCCACCCCTGTCGTGCCCTACCGCAGTCCGCGGTAGAACTCCCGGATGTCGTTGACCAGCAGCCCGGTCGAGTCGTGCGCGGCGTAGTGGCTGCCGGTGTCGTACTCGTTCCAACTCACGATGTTGGAGTGATCGCGCTCGGCGAACTGCCGGATGGACTGGAAATCGTCCTTGAAATTGGCCAGCGCGGTCGGGACGGTGGTCGGTTCGGACGGCTGCTCGCCAGCGTGCGCGTCCTCGTAGTACAGCCGCGTCGACGAGCCCGCCGTGCCGGTGAACCAGTAGATCGCGACGTTGGTCAGCACGAAGTCCGGATCGGCGTCCACCGGGAACAGGATCGCGTTCCAGCCGAGCAGACCGGCCGGTGAGTCCGTGATCGCGTAGGCGAGCGTCTGCGGCTGCTGGGACTGCAGCGTGTTGAACGCGCCCATGTTCTCCCAGAAGTTCTGCAGCACCCCGAGCTTGGCCAGGTCGGCCTCGCTCAGCCCCTCGAAGTCGGCCGGATCACCGCTGGGGAATGAGAACAGCTGGGTGACGTGCGAGCCGATGAGCCGATCCGGACAATGCCGGGCGATCTCCGGGTTGACCATCGAGCCGGTGTCGTTGCCGACCGCACCGAACCGGTCGTACCCAAGCCTGGTCATCAGCTCGGCCCATGCCCTGGCGATGAGGTACCGGGTCCATCCGGGCTCGGTGGTGGGCCCGGAGAACCCGTAACCGGACAGGGACGGGACGACCAGGTGAAACGCGTCGGCCGGGTCGCCACCGTGCGATCGGGGGTCGGACAGCGGATCGAGGACGTCCAGGTACTCCACGACCGATCCCGGCCAGCCGTGGGTGAGGATCAGCGGCATCGCGTCGGGCTCCGGCGAGCGGATGTGGAAGAAGTGGATCGTCTGGCCGTCGATCTCGGTCGTGAACTGCGGATAGTCGTTCATCCGAGCCTCGTGCTTGCGCCAGTCGTAGCCGCTGCGCCAGTACTCGACCAGATCCTTGACCTGCGCAAGCGGAACGCCGTAGCTCCGGCCGACGCCGGGCAGCTCGTCGGGCCAGCGGGTGCGAGCGAGTCGAGCCTGTAAGTCGTCGAGGTCGGCCTGCGGGATGTCGATGCGGAACGGACGGATCTCGTCGCTCATTGCGTGGTCCCCTCTTCGTCGGTCGGCGACGCCGTAAGGCTGACGCCGCGGGCGTGGGATGGGTTGCGACACGTGCTCAACGGGTTGGCCGCCCGGCTAGCCCCGGCGCCGGGTAGAGGTTCCGGAGACGACGGGAATCGACGTCCGACGTCGGGAATTCCCCCGTCTAGCTCGACATCGACCCGGACCAGCCTGATGTGGCTGTGGTACCACGATCCAGTACCATGACGTCATGGCGATGAACGTGCGTTTGTCCGAAGATCTCCACGACCGGCTCCGAGTAGCCGCTGACGAGGACGATCTGAGCATGCACGCGGCCATCGTGATCGCGATTGAGGAGTATCTCGCCCGCCGGCAGACTGCAATCGTGCGCGGGATAGCGCGCGAGGTGATGGCCAGGGATGCCGAGCTGCTCGACCGCCTCTCCCGGTGATCTACCTCAGCGAGGACGATCTGTGGGCACTCGCCGACGAGTTGCTCGGCGAGAAGCTCGCGGTTCGCGACGCCGGGCACCTGGTAGCCGCCGTGCAGCGGCCGCAAGCGTCCGTGTTCGGCGCCGACGCGTATCCGGACGTCTGGACCAAGGCCGCTGCGCTGCTACAAAGCGTGATCGTTGGCCATCCTCTCGTGGACGGCAACAAGCGGCTGGGATGGCTTGCCGCCGTCGTGTTCTGCCGGTTGAACGGCGTAGAGCTGGCACCCACCGATGTCGATGCGGCTGAGCAGCTCGTCATAGCGGTGGCCAGTGGACAGACCAGCGACTACGCCGAGATCGCTGAGCAGCTCCAAGGTCTGCGGTAGGGACTACCTGCCGGGCACGGCGGCAATCGTGGGCAAACGTCCTGGTCGGATACAGTTCCCCGATGCCTGAGACCAAGCTAGTGATCTTCGACTGTGACGGTGTGCTGGTGGATAGCGAGCGGCTGTCGGTCCGGCTCGAGGTGACCCTGCTTGCCGAGCTGGGCTGGCAGCTCACCGAGGCCGAGATCGTCGAGCGGTTCGTGGGTCGCACCGACGCCTACATGCGGGCCGAGATCGAGCGGCACATCGGGCGGGCGCTGCCGGCCGCCTGGGACGAGCGGGCGGCGCGCCGCTATCGGCAGGCGTTCGCGACCGAGCTGACCCCGGTCGACGGCATCGTCGAGGCGCTGGATCGGATCACCGCGCAGACCTGCGTGGCCTCCAGCGGCACGCACGACAAGATGCGGTTCACGCTGGGGATGACCGGGCTCTACCCCCGGTTCGAGGGGCGGATCTTCAGCACCACCGAGGT
>JAKEEW010000971.1 GCA_022616375.1 Sporichthyaceae bacterium | reverse complement strand
GGCCGTGGCGACCGCCCTCGCGGCCGTACCCGGACTCCTTGTAGCCACCAAACGGGCTCGCCGGGTCGAACTTGTTGAACGTGTTCGCCCACACCACACCGGCCCGCAGCTGGTCGGCGATGGTGAGGATGCGCGATCCCTTCTCGGTCCACACACCCGCGGACAGGCCGTACGGCGTGTTGTTGGCCTTCTCCACGGCCTCGGCCGGAGTGCGGAAGGAGAGCACCGCGAGCACTGGCCCGAAGATCTCCTCTCGGGCGATCCGGTGCGCCTGGGACACACCGGTGAACAGCGTCGGCGCGAACCAGAAGCCGCGGGCAGGCAGCGCGCACGGTGGCGACCAGCGGTCGGCCCCCTCGGTCTGGCCGGCAGCCGACAGCTCACGGATACGCTCGAGCTGCGCCGCGGAGTTGATGGCGCCGATGTCGGTGTTTTTGTCCAGCGGGTCGCCGACGATCAGCGTCTCCATCCGCTCCTTGAGCTTGCCGATCACTTCTTCGGCCACGGATTCCTGCACCAGCAGGCGCGAGCCGGCGCAGCAGACGTGACCCTGGTTGAAGAAGATGCCATTGACGATCCCTTCGACCGCCTGGTCGATGGGCGCGTCGTCGAAGATGATGTTGGCGGCCTTACCGCCGAGCTCGAGGGTGAGCCGCTTGCGGGTGCCGGCCGTCGACTTGGCGATCGCCCGGCCGACCTCGGTGGAGCCGGTGAACGCAACCTTGTCCACGTCCGGATGCTCCACGAGCAGCCGTCCGGTCTCGCCACCGCCGGTGATGATGTTGACCACGCCGGGCGGTAGGTCGGCCTGTTGGCAGATGTCGGCGAACGCAAGCGCGGTCAGCGGTGTGGTTTCGGCCGGCTTGAGTACGACCGTGTTGCCGCCGGCGAGCGCCGGCGCGATCTTCCACGCCAGCATGAGCATCGGGACGTTCCACGGGATCACCTGGCCGGCGACGCCGATCGGATGCGGGTTGGGACCGAAGCCGGCGTGCTCGAGCTTGTCCGCCCAGCCGGCGTAGTAGAAGAAGTGAGCCGCCACCAGCGGAATGTCGACGTCGCGCGACTCGCGGATCGGCTTGCCGTTGTCGATCGACTCCAGCACCGCGAGCTCACGGGCCCGTTCCTGGATGATGCGCGCGATCCGGAACAGGTACTTGGCGCGGTCCGCGC
>JAKEEW010000970.1 GCA_022616375.1 Sporichthyaceae bacterium | reverse complement strand
TGCCCTGTCCGTCGGCCGCGATGTAGTGCGCCTCCAGGTGGGCGGTGCCGTCGACCGTGGTGGTGCGGACCACTCGGGCGAGCGTCGTGCCGTCTTTCTGGACGACGTCGTGTCCGATGTGACCGTCGAGGAACTTGTCGGGAAACCACCATGGCTCGGCGACCAGGACCCCACCAAGCGGCAGGTGCCGGGCGAGGTTGGCGACCGCGGCATCCAGATCCGCCTTCGATGGCATGTAGCCCAAGGTGCTGAACAGGGTGCTGATCGAATCGACGGTCCGACCCAGGTCGAAGTCGCGAATGTCGCCGAGGTGGATTGGCACACCGGGCAGTTTGGCCCGGGCCACGGCGATCATGTCGGGGGAGATGTCGACCCCTTCGACGTGCGCGAATATGCTCCGCCAGGTGGCCAGGTGCTCGCCGGTCCCGCAGCCGGCGTCGAGCAGGGACGCCGCGTCTGGTTTGCGGGTCCTGATGAGGTCGGCGACCACCCTTGCCTCGCTCGCGAAGTCCTTGCCCCGGCCGAGGTAGATCATGTCGTACACCTGGCTCAGCGGCGCCCGGTAGGCGCTGTAGTCCGGATGGGTCGTCGGTCGCGCCCGTTGCGGGGTCATGGACACGGCTCCACCTCGATCGGATCGGCAGGGCACTATGGAAGGTTCGCTGGGTCGACGGGTTCACCAGCCGGCCCGGATGGTCTTCGCGACGTGGGCGCGGTCCTCGTGAGTGAGCCACCAGCCGACCGGGATGTACACCATCTGGTCGTAGACGCTGTCCAGGCCAGGCAGTGGCGCCGCGGCATCGCGCACGCAGCTATGCGCGTCGTTGCGCCGAACGAAGCGGCTCACCGTGATGCCGGCCTCGGTCATCTTCCGCATGAACGCGTCCCGGTCGCGCACCTTGACCGGGTAGAGCCAGAACGACGACTCGTGGCCGGGCGCCCGCTGGGTCAGCGTCAGCCCGGGTACGCCGGCCAGCTCGTCGTCGTAGTAGGCGGCGTTGTCCCGGTGCCGGCGCAGGTTGTCCTCGACGATGTCGAGGTTGGCCAGCCCGATCGCCGCCGCGAGCTCGCTGAGCTGGAAGTTGTACCCCCACTCCGGCACGTCGTAGTTGGCGTTGACCCGGTCGGCTCGACGATCGATGCCCAGCCACCGCAGGAGCTGGACTCGCTCGTACATGCGCCGCTCGGGCAGCGTGATCATTCCGCCAGCGCCGCAGGTCAGGTGCTTGAGCGCGTGGAAGCTGAACACGCACACGTTGCCATGGGTGCCCAGCGGCCGCCCGCGCAGGCTCGCGCCCCAGGCGTGTGCGCAGTCTTCGATCACCAGCGGCCGGTGGCCGTGGGCCGCCTGCGCGTCGTCGAGGATCTGGCTGAGCCGGTCCAGGTCGACGGGGTAGCCGACCAGGTGCACCAGCGAGATCGCCACGGTGGCCGGTGAGATCGTGCGGGCCAGGTCGTCCAGGTCGATGTTGAAGGTGTCCGGGTCAATGTCCAGCCAGCGCAGGCGTAGCCCGTTGGCCAGGGCGGTGAAGT
>JAKEEW010000969.1 GCA_022616375.1 Sporichthyaceae bacterium | reverse complement strand
TGTGACCTCACAGTTCAGCGCGTCCGAGTACTCCCGGGCGACCCCGTGCATGTCCTGCGACCGCGGACCGGTGAGTTCGTAGAGCCGGCCGAGGTGCGGGCGAGGGTCGGCGAGGACGGCAGCGACTACCCGAGCGACATCAGCCGCGGCAACCGGCGAGGTCTTGCCCCGCCCGAACGGCAGTTCGATGCGGCCTCGGTCGCGGACGGTCGGACCGGCGAGGGGGAAAAAGCTCTCCAGGAACATCGTCGGCCGGATGGTGACGACGGGCAGGCCGGACCACCCGAGCGCCTGCTCGCCGAGCCAGTGCTGCCGCTGCTGGCGGCTCGGGGTGGTGTGGTGGACGTCCATCTCGGAGACGGTCATCTGCGACATGTTGACCAGCGATTCGACCCCGAGTTCCCGGGCCACCGCTGCCATCGTCACCGTGGCTTCCAGATACCCGGGCGAAACGGACATGCCGAAGTACACCCGCCGGGTGCCGCTCACGGCCCGGTACACGTCGGCTGGTTCGAGCAGGTCGCCGATCATCACCTCGGCCCCGGCCGCCCGCAGTGCCGCCGCCCGGTCGTCCTCGCGGCGGACCAGTGCGCGAACCGGCAGGCCGCGCTCGAGGAGCAGGCCGGTCGCGATTCGCCCGACCGCCCCGAGTTGACCGGCAGCCCCGGTTACAAGGATCGGTCCGTTATCGGCCATGCGACCTCCTACTCGTTCGCCGAACGACTCCGCTCAGACCGGCCGCCGCCCGAGTGGCCTGCGAACTCCCAGAAGCCGACATGGTGGCGGCCGTCGGCTGCAGCGGCTGGCTCGGCGCTACGCCTCCGGAACCTCCTGGGGGATCTGCTCGATCACCCAGAAGAAGAAGTCGGTGTTCGGTGGTTCGATCCCGAACCATCTCAGCTTGGACGCGACCTGACCGCGGTGGTAGCTCGCGTGATTGACAATGTGGCGGAGCATCGCCCACGCCGGCAGGGTGAACGTGCGGCCGACGGCGCGCAGCGTCAGCACGGTGTTGAGCCGCTCTGGCGTGAGCGTGGGGCGCAGCTCCTCGAATCGGCGGTAGGCGCGCTCCAGCAACCAGGCTACGTCGTCCACCGCGGCCAGGTCGGCTCCGGTCGGGACGCTGTCGTCCGGGTCGCCGGCCAGCGGGCGCAGGTTCCACTCGGTCGCCAGGGCGATGTGGGAGATGGTCGCGCGCACCGACGACCACCCCGGGACCGGCTCCGCGACATACTGTTCGGCGGTCAGCTTGCGGCAGGCGTCGAGGACCTTGGTATTGGCCCAGCGATCGTACGCGAACAACGCCACGACCTCGTCTTGCATGAGGACCGCTCCTTGGGAAACCAGCAGCAGCGCTCCAACAGCGTCATTCGGGAAAGCCCAACGACCGCGCTTCACCTGTGAAGACGCGTTCTGGAACCGGCCGG
>JAKEEW010000170.1 GCA_022616375.1 Sporichthyaceae bacterium | reverse complement strand
GCCGCTGCAGGGCCACCTCGCTCCACCGGCGCGCGTGACGGTACGCCCCCGCCCCTACCTGACAACAACGGTGGCGTCGACCCTCGTGCGAAACCGCACTGCACCCGTTCGGGCAGCACAGCCGTAATAACCTGGAGGGTGAGGATTGGGTGGAAGGAAGGGAGGCTGATCATGGTGCTGGCGAGCGGGCAGCGGACGGTACGGGCGCCTCGCGGTACGCAGCTGTCTAGCCAGGGCTGGCCGCAGGAAGCGGCGCTTCGGATGCTGATGAACAACCTCGATCCGGAGGTCGCCGAGCATCCGGACGAGCTGGTCGTCTACGGCGGCACCGGTAAGGCGGCTCGGAACTGGCCGGCATTCGATGCGATCGTGCGTTCGCTGCGGGAGCTGAAGGGCGACGAGACCCTGCTGGTCCAGTCCGGCAAGCCGGTGGGCATCTTCACCACCCACGAGTGGGCGCCACGAGTGCTGATCGCGAACTCCAACCTGGTCGGAGACTGGGCGACCTGGGAGGAGTTCCGCCGGCTCGAGGCGCTCGGGCTGACCATGTACGGGCAGATGACCGCCGGTTCGTGGATCTACATCGGCACCCAGGGGATCCTGCAGGGCACATACGAGACGTTCGCCGCGGTGGCGGCCAAGCTCGGCCGGGAGTCCCTGGCCGGCACGATCACGCTTACCGCGGGGCTCGGCGGGATGGGCGGTGCGCAACCGCTCGCGGCCACCATGAACGGCGGGGTCGCGATCTGCGTCGAGTGCGACCCGAGCCGGATTCAGCGCAGGCTCGACCACCGCTACCTCGATGTCCAGGCCGACAGCGTGGAACACGCGCTCCAGCTGGCGACCCAGGCGCGCGACGCCAGGCGCCCGTACTCGATCGGCGTGCTCGGCAATGCCGCCGAGATCGTGCCGCAAGTGCTGGCCATGGGTGCGCCGGTCGACATCGTGACCGATCAGACCAGCGCCCACGACCCGCTGGCCTACCTGCCGCTGGGAGTCGCGTTCGAGGATTGGGCGGCCGAGCGGGAGAAGGACCCGGCCGGCTTCACCCGGCGCGCCAGGGAATCGATGGCCAGGCACGTCGAGGCGATGGTGGGCTTCCAGGACGCCGGCGCCGAGGTCTTCGACTACGGCAACTCGATCCGCGGTGAGGCGCAACTGGCCGGCTACGCCCGCGCGTTCGACTTCCCCGGGTTCGTCCCGGCCTACATCCGCCCGCTGTTTTGCGAGGGCAAGGGCCCGTTCCGTTGGGCCGCGCTGTCCGGCGACCCGAAGGACATCGCGGCCACCGACCGGGCGATCCTCGAGCTGTTCCCGGACAACCAGCCGCTGGCCCGCTGGATCCGGATGGCCGGGGAGAAGGTGCACTTCCAGGGCCTACCGGCACGGATCTGCTGGCTCGGCTACGGCGAGCGGGACCGGGCCGGCGAGCGGTTCAACGACATGGTGGCCGGCGGGGAGCTGGCCGCGCCGATCGTGATCGGCCGTGACCACCTGGACTGCGGCTCGGTGGCCTCGCCGTACCGGGAGACCGAGGCGATGGCCGACGGCTCCGATGCGATCGCCGACTGGCCGCTGCTGAACGCGATGCTCAATGTCGCGTCCGGGGCGTCCTGGGTGTCGATCCACCACGGCGGCGGGGTCGGGATCGGCCGGTCCATCCATGCCGGCCAGGTGACCGTCGCGGACGGCACCCAGCTAGCCGGGCAGAAGATCTCCAAGGTGCTCAGCAACGACCCCGGCACCGGGGTGATGCGGCACGTGGATGCCGGCTACCCGCGCGCGGCCGAGGTCGCCGACGAGCGAGGGGTGCGGATCCCGATGCGAGAGCGATGATCGACGTCGAAGCCGGGTTGCGGGAGCTGCTCGACTCACTGCACCCGATCGGCCGGAATCCCGGGACCAGCGGGTATCGCCGGTACGCGTGGACCCCGGCCGATCGGGAGTGCCGTGAATGGTTCCACCGGCAAGCTCGGGCCCGCAGCCTCGCCTACCAGGTCGACCGCAATGGCAACCAGTGGGCGTGGTGGGGAGAGCCCCGCGCCGGGTCGGTGATAACCGGCAGCCACCTGGATAGCGTGCCCGATGGCGGGGCCTTCGACGGCCCACTGGGCCTCGTGTCATCCTTCGTGGCGATCGACTTGCTCCGTTCGCGTGACATCGTGCCCACTCGTTCGGTCGCAGTGGCCAACTTCGCCGACGAGGAGGGGGCCAGGTTCGGGATCGCCTGCGCCGGCTCCCGGCTGCTCACCGGCGCGCTCGAGCCGGACCGGGCCCGGTCCCGCACCGATGCCGACGGCGTGACGCTGGCCGAGGCGATGCGCGCCGCCGGTCATGATCCGGGTCGACTCGGCCGGGACGACGAGGCGCTGGCCAGGATCGGCGTATTCGTCGAGCTGCACATCGAGCAGGGACGCGCGCTAGTCGACCTGGACGCGCCGGTCGGGGTGGCCACCGCGATCTGGCCGCACGGCCGGTGGCGGTTCGACTTCGTCGGCCGGGCGGACCACGCCGGAACCACCAAGCTAGGCGACCGGCAGGACCCGATGCTGCCCTACGCCAGGACCGTGCTCGCGGCGCGCGACGAGGCGGTCCGGCGCGATCTGCTTGCCACGTTCGGCCGCACCCTGGTCGAGCCGAACGGCACCAACGCCATCCCGTCCCGGGTGACCAGCTGGCTGGATGCCCGCGGCCCCGACCCGGCCGAGGTCACCGCCCTGGTCGCAGCGGTAGTCGACGAGTCGACCGCCGAGGTCAGCAACGAGTCGTGGAGCCCGCTGGTCGAGTTCGACCGGCCGCTGCGCGCCCGGATCGCGAGCGTAGTCGAGCGGGTCACCGGGACCGCGCAGGTGCCGATGCTGCCCACCGGCGCCGGTCACGATGCCGGCGTGCTGGCCGCCGAAGTGCCGACCGCGATGCTGTTCGTCCGTAACCCGACCGGAGTGTCGCACTCGCCGGCCGAGCATGCGGAGCTAGCCGACTGTGTCGTCGGCGTGGAAGCGTTGGCTGCCGTGGTCGAGGAGCTGGCTGGCCGATGAAGCGCTGGCATGCCGAGTACGCCTGGCTCGGCGACCGATTCGTCCCGGATGTTGTGATCGAGTCCGAGGACTCGGTGTTCACCTCGGTCACCCCCGAGGTGACCGCGTCGCCGCCCGGCGCGCTCCGGCTGCCCGGCCTCACGTTGCCCGGGCTGGCCAACGCCCACTCCCACGCGTTCCACCGCGCGATGCGCGGGCGCACCCAGGCCGACCGCGGCTCGTTCTGGACCTGGCGCGAGCACATGTACGCGGTCGCCAGCCGGCTCACCCCGGAGTCCTACCTCCGGCTGGCCAGGGCCACCTATGCCGAGATGGCGCTGGCCGGGATCACCTGTGTCGGCGAGTTCCACTACCTGCATCACGGACCGGACGGTGAGCCCTACGCCGAGCCCAACGTGATGGCCGACGCGCTGTTCGAGGCCGCGGCTCAGGCCGGCATCCGGATCACGCTGCTGGACACGCTCTATCTGGCCGGTGGGGTGGGCCGCGAGCTGGAGGGTCCGCAGCTGCGGTTCGGCGACGGCACCGCGGAGGCCTGGGCCGAGCGGGTGGACGCGATCGTGCCGCCGGCGCATGCCCGGCTCGGCTGTGCGATTCACTCGGTGCGTGCGGTCCCGCCGACCGCGATGGGACCGGTGGTCTCCTGGAGCCAGCGCAACGGGGCGCCGCTGCACGTCCATCTGTCCGAGCAGCGCGCCGAGAACGAGGCCTGCCTGGCCAACTACCGGCGGACCCCGACCAGGCTGCTGGACCAGGCCGGGGTGCTCGGACCGCGGACCACCGTGGTGCACGCCACCCACCTCACCAACGGCAACATCCGCGACCTCGGCGGCGCCAGGGTGTTCGTGTGCATGTGCCCGACCACCGAACGCGATCTGGCCGACGGCATCGGACCGGCCAGGGCGCTGGCGAAGCGGGGTGCGACGCTGACTCTCGGGACCGATAGCCACGCCATGATCGACATGTTCGAGGAGGCCCGCGCGGTCGAGCTCGACGAGCGGCTACGGTCCGAGGAACGCGGGCACTGGACCGCCGCCGAGCTGCTCGGTGCCGCCACCGCTGCCGGCCACGCCAGCCTCGGCTGGCCGGACGCCGGGGTGATCGCGGCCGGCGCGCAGGCCGACCTGGTCACGCTGGATCGGTCGTCGGTGCGGCTGGCCGGAGGCGGTCGGCACACCGCGACCGAGTCTGTGATCTTCGCCGCGACCGCGTCCGACGTGCGCTACGTGGTCTCCGGCGGGGTCGAGGTGGTCATGGATGGCCGGCATCTGCTGGTCACCGACGTCGCCGGCGAGCTGTCGCAGGCGATCGCCGAGGTACTGGGGGACTGAGGGTGCCCGCCACCACGCTGCTGACCGGCATCTCCGAGCTGGTCACGAACGAACCGGCGACGGTAGCCGGGCACGATCCGGGAGGTGCCGGCGCGATCGGCGCGGAGGTAACCGGGGCCGACCGGCTCGGCCTGGTCGCCGACGCGGCTGTCCTGATCGACGGCACCCGGATCGGCTGGGTCGGACCGGCCGGCCAGGCTCCGGCCGCGGACCGGCGGATCGACCTCGGGGGCCGAGCCGTGCTCCCCGGTTTTGTCGACAGCCACTCTCATCTGGTGTTCGCCGGTGATCGGGCGGCCGAGTTCGCGGCCCGGATGACCGGGCAGGCGTATGCGGCCGGCGGGATCCGGACCACGGTGGCCGCCACCCGGGCCGCGACCGATGCGATGCTGCGGGCCAACCTCGACCGTTTGCGCCGGGAGGCGCTGGCCAGCGGAACCACCACGATCGAGTGCAAGTCCGGCTACGGGCTCACCGTGGCCGACGAGGCCAGGTCGGTGCGGCTGGCGGCCGAGCTCACCGAGGAGGTCACCTACCTCGGCGCCCATGTCGTCCCTGCGGAGTACGCCGACGACCCGGCCGGCTATGTCGATCTCGTGTGCGGCGAGATGCTCACCGCCTGCGCGCCGCACGCGCGCTGGATCGACGTGTTCTGCGAGCGCGGTGCGTTCGACCCGGACGCCACCCGGCAGATCTTGCGCGCCGGAGTCGGGGCCGGGCTCGTTCCGCGGCTGCACGCCAACCAGCTCGGGCCCGGGCCTGGGGTGCAGATCGCCGTCGAGTTCGGCGCCGCGTCGGCGGATCACTGCACGCATCTCAGCGACGCCGACGTGGCCGCCCTGGCCGACTCCGGCACCGTCGCCACCCTGCTACCGGGGGCCGAGTTCTCCACCCGGTCGCCGTATCCGGATGCCCGGCGGTTGCTGGCGGCCGGCGCCACGGTCGCGTTGGCCACCGACTGCAACCCGGGGTCGTCCTACACGACCAGCATGCCGCTGTGCATCGCGCTCGCGGTGCGGGAGATGCGGATGAGCCCGGCCGAGGCGGTCTGGTCCGCGACCGCGGGCGGCGCGGCCGCGTTGCGGCGTACCGACGTGGGCGCGCTCAACTCAGGAAGCCGAGCCGACTTGATCGTTCTCGATGCGCCGTCGTACCTGCACCTGGCCTACCGGCCGGGGGTGGCGCTTGTCCGCCAGGCCTATCGGGACGGGGTAGAAACGAACAAGGCCGCCACGAGTTCCCTCACAGCCTCGTGACGACCTTGTCGTTCGGTGACGTCAAATCCATCGGCCGCAGCCGGCCTAATCTTGACCCCGATTACGCCGGTCGAGTGCGGGCCGAACGAGTGACTGTGCCGCTATCGACCGGTTAGCCGTTAATGCCCTAGGCTCCCGGGTGTCCTAAGTACTTATTGATCTTACGGGGGCTCTTGTGCTGACCCGCAAGCGTGTCACCGCCGCCGCTACGGCGGCCGCTGTTCTGTTAGGGCTCAATGGGCTCATTGCCGGCTCCGCGGGCGCTTCCGGTGCCGCTGCCGGCCAGCTCGGTAGCTCCGCCGCCGTGGCTGCTGAGCAGGCGTTACGGTCGGCGAACGACGGAGACGTCACGATCAAGCGAGACCAGGCCGGCCGGGTTCACTTCGTCGGAACCCAGCCCGGTCACCCGGCCGCCTTGCCGTCCGGCGTGGCTCGCACCGCCGCTCCGGCGACCGCGGCCCGCGCACACCTCGGCAAGTACGCCGCGCTGTTCGGGATCAAGGACGCCGCGGCTGAGCTGGCTCCGCTGCGCTCGGCCGAGTCCGGTGCCGTCAAGACGGTCACGTTCGGCCAGCGCCAGGGTGGCATTTCGGTGCTCGGTGGTGAGCTGACCGTCTCGCTGGACGCCGCCGGCAACCTGGTTTCGATCAACGGTGAGGCCGGGGCTATCGCAGCGAGCCACACCGCAACGGTCAGCGCGACCTCGGCGGCCGCGACCGCGAAACTGGCCATCGCCAAGGGCGCCAAGGTTTCCGCGAGCGAGCTGAACACCACCAAGCCCACCCTGTGGATCTACGACCCGGCGCTCCTTGGCGCCCCGGGTGCGCCGACGGTTCGGCCGGTCTGGCGGATGCAGGTCGAGACCACGAGCGGCGAGTACCGCCGGTGGACCGTGCTGATCGACGCCACCGACGGCGCGGTGGCGCTGGCGTTCGCCGATCTTGCGCACGCCAAGAGCCGCAGGGTCTGCGACTTCCGCACCGACTTCATCACCGGGCCGGACGACTGGGCCTGCCCATCGGGCACCCACCCGGTGACCAGGACCGAGGGCGGCCCGGCGCTCCCAGAGCCCGATGACACTAACGTGAACGTCGCCTACGACGTGACCGGCGCGGTCTACGACTACTACTTCAACGTGCTGGGCCGAGACAGCATCAACGGCGCCGGCAGTCCGCTGATCTCGTCGGTGCGGGTTTGCGTCGACGAACCCGATGGCTGCCCGTACCCGAACGCGTTCTGGGACGGCCAGCAGATGGTGTTTGGGGAGGGCTTCGTCACCGACGATGTGGTCGCGCACGAGCTCACCCACGGGGTGACCCAGCACGAGTCCAACCTGCTGTACTACTTCCAGTCCGGTGCGATCAACGAGTCGATGTCAGACGTGATCGGTGAGCTGTTCGACCTCGAGTACACCGGACCGGGCTCCGGCGACGACTCGGCCGGGGCGCGCTGGTGGCTCGGCGAGGACCTGCCGATCGGGACGATCCGGGACATGCAGGACCCGACGGTGTTCCAGCACCCGGACCGCATGTCCAGCACGTATTGGACCAGCGATCCGCTCGACCAGGCGTTCGACGCGGGTGGCGTGCACACCAACAGCGGCGTCGGAAACAAGGCCGCTTACCTGATGACCGACGGTGACACGTTCAACGGGATCACCGTGACCGGAATCGGCGCGACCAAGGCGGCCCATGTCTGGTACGAGGCGAACCAGCTGATGACCTCGGGTAGCGACTACGCCGACCTATACACGATCATGCAGCAGGCGTGCGCCAACCTCGTCACGGCCGGCACTGCCGGGATCACCACGGCGGACTGCGCGCAGGTGAAGAACGCGCTGGACGCGGTCGAGATGTCCCAGCCTGCGAACGAGCCGGCGATCCCGCTGGCGCGGCGGTGTGCGATGGGCTTCACCACGATCAGCAAGTTCACCGACAAGTTCGACCGTGAGGTCAGCGGCAGCCTAGGGTCGACCTGGACCGAATCGACCGGCGTTTCGCTCGTCGATGACTTCCAGCCGAGCGCCACCGCGGGTGGCGCGATGTTCATCTCCGGCAACGAGCCGACGTTCGTCAGTGCGGGACGGACCCGGTACGCCTACACCACGGCGTACCGGACGCTAAGCACGGCGTACACGACCTACCTGCACTTCGACCACGCGTACTCGCTGGACTGGTTCCCCGCCGGCGGGACTGGCCACCCGGTGGCTTACTTCGACGGGGCCCGCGTGGAGATCGATGTCTCCGGCGATGGGAAGAGCTGGCTCGTTCCGTCGCTATCGGCCTGGAACAACGGCCCGAATCACAATCTGATCAACGACCATCCGGACTACGGCGACCACCCGATCCTGGCGGGGGCACGGACCTTCGCCGGGGAAAGTCGCGGCTGGACGGCGAGCCGGCTGTCGCTGGCCTCGTACAAGGGCAAGATGGTGAAGGTCCGGTTCCGGGTCGCGCTGGACGGGTTCCCGTCGGCGAGCGCCGGCTATGGCTGGTGGGTCGACAACGTGCGGCTCTACCGGTGCGCCGGATAGTGCCGTAAGGCGGCGAAGGCCGAGCAGTTCGAGCTGCCGTGGTCCCGCAGACCTCTGTCGGGGCCACGGCAGCTTCGTGAGCCACACAGGTTCGTGGCCCACATGTTCGTGGCCCACACATAATGGGAACCAATGGGGATCGTGCTCGGCCCGCTGGTCTGGGCCCTGGTAGCCGGCTACTGGTTGTGGTTGCGGCCGCGCTGGACCGCCCGGTATCCCACCCCGGGTCGGCCCGGTTGGCCGCGCCGGCTGTTGGCCGTCGTCGAGGTCTGCGTATCGTTGCTTCTGGTGGGATTTGGCGGCTGGCTGGCCGCCGACTCGTTCGCCACCCCGACGCCCTGAGCTGGGACGCCTGAGGCGGGACGGCGCCGGGGCGTGAAAGCCGCCCGATCTGGGCAGGTAGCTGGCGATCTGGTCCGATAAAGGGAAAGCTGAGTCTGGTGGGCTCAGCTCAGTTGACTCCACAACTGTCACCTGGTAACACTTGAGCCCGGTCAACTCAACCCCGGTCCCTTCGGAGGCAGTCACCATGGCACGTGCGGTCGGTATCGATCTCGGTACGACCAACTCGGTCGTCGCGGTTCTGGAGGGCGGCGAGCCCACCGTGATCGCGAACGCCGAGGGCTCCCGGACCACCCCTTCGGTCGTGGCCTTCGCGAAGAAGGGCGAGGTCCTGGTCGGCGAGATCGCAAAACGGCAAGCGGTCACCAACGTCGAGCGGACGATCCGGTCGGTCAAGCGCCAGATGGGCAGCGACTGGAGCGTCAAGATCGACGACAAGACGTTCACGGCCCAGCAGATCTCGGCGTTCATCCTGCAGAAGCTCAAGCGCGATGCCGAGGCCTATCTCGGTGAGACCATCACCGATGCGGTGATCACCACGCCGGCGTACTTCAGCGATGCGCAGCGCCAGGCGACCAAGGAAGCCGGGGAGATCGCGGGGCTGAACGTTCTGCGGATCATCAACGAGCCAACCTCGGCCGCCCTGGCCTACGGCCTGGACAAGATGAGCGACCAGACCATCCTGGTTTTCGACCTCGGTGGCGGCACGTTCGACGTGTCCCTGCTGGAGATCGGTGACGGGGTCATCCACGTCCGGGCCACCAGCGGCGACAACCACCTCGGTGGCGACGACTGGGACGAGCGCCTGGTCGAGCACCTGGTGGAGCAGTTCACGAAGCAGAATGGCGTGGACCTGTCCGGTGACAAGATCGCGATGCAGCGGATCAGGGAAGCCGCCGAGAAGGCCAAGATCGAGCTGTCCAGCGCCGCCGAGTCCACGGTCAACCTGCCCTACATCACCATGACCAAGCAGGGCGACCAGCAGGTCCCGCTGTTCCTCGAGGAGCGGATCACCCGCGCCCAGTTCGAGAACATGACCGCCGACCTGCTCGAGCGGTGCAAGCAGCCGTTCCACAACGTGATCAGGGACGCGAAGATCCAGGTGTCGGCCATCGACCACGTCATCCTGGTCGGCGGCTCCACCCGGATGCCCGCGGTGTCCAACCTGGTCCGCGAGCTGACCGGGGGCAAGGAGCCGAACAAGGGCGTCAACCCGGACGAGGTCGTCGCGGTAGGCGCTGCCCTGCAGGCCGGCGTGCTGCGCGGCGAGGTCAAGGACGTGTTGCTGCTCGACGTGACCCCGCTGAGCCTGGGCATCGAGACCAAGGGCGGCATCTTCACCAAGCTGATCGAGCGCAACACCACGATCCCGACCAAGCGCTCGGAGATCTTCACCACGGCCGAGGACAACCAGCCGTCGGTGCAGATCCAGGTGTACCAGGGCGAGCGGGACATCGCGGCCTACAACAAGAAGCTCGGCATGTTCGAGCTCACCGGGATCCCGCCGGCGCCGCAGCGGGTGCCGCAGATCGAGGTCACGTTCGACATCGACGCCAACGGCATCGTGAATGTGCACGCGAAGGACCTCGGCACCGGCAAGGCCCAGTCGATGACGGTCACCGGTGGCTCCGCGCTGGGCAAGGAGGAGATCGACCGGATGGTCCGGGAGGCCGAGCAGTACGCGGCCGAGGACCGGGAGCGCCGGGAGCAGGCCGAGATCCGCAACCAGGCCGAGACCGTCGCCTACCAGACCGACAAGTTCATCAAGGAGAACGCCGAGAAGATCCCGGCAGACATCAAGGCCGAGGTTGAGTCCGCGGTCGCCGACCTGAAGAAGGTGCTGGAGGGCGACGACCTCGAGGCCATCAAGGCGGCTACCGAGAAGGTCGGCGAGGCCAGCCAGAAGATCGGCACCGCGCTGTACGCGCAGGCCCAGGCTGCCGCGGATGCAACCGGCGAGAGTGCCACCGGCGAGGGTGCCGCCGCCGGCCCCGACGCGGGCTCGGATAGCACGACTTCCGAGGATGACGTCGTGGATGCGGAGATTGTCGACGACGACACCGAGAAGAAGTAGCGCCGGGCGGCAAGGGAGGCCGCAAGGGATCATGGCTAATTCGAAACCGGGTCAATCCGACCCAGAAGCGCCGCCACCCCGCCCTACCGTTCGCGACCGGCGCCGGATCGATCCCCAGACCGGGGCGGTCAGGGATTCCGGCGAGTCGGCCGGGCCCGGGCAGGCGGCCCAGGCCGCGGTTGCCGGCGTGGCGAAGGCGCGCGCGGCCAGGGAGGCCGCGAAGGCCGCGGCGCACGGCGGCAAGACCCCAAGTGCGGGCGCCGGAACAGGAACGGCCGGCCCTGCCCAACCGGGTGGTGCCGGAAGCCAGGTCGAGTCGATGCAGGAGGCGGCAGCGTTGGCCAAGCTGGTGGCCGAGCTGGAAGCGACGGTCGCCGAGCGGACCGGGGATCTGCAGCGGGTGCAGGCGGAGTACGCGAACTACCGCAAGCGGGTCGAACGGGATCGCGGTGCGATCCGTGAGCTCGCGGTCGCGGACGCCCTGTCCGAGCTGCTGTCCGTCCTCGACGACGTCGGCCGGGCCCGCGATCACGGGGAGCTCGAGGGCGGCTTCAAGTCGGTGGGTGAGGCGCTGGAGCAGGCGGTCAACAAGCTCGGCCTGGAGAGGTTCGGCGCCGTCGGCGATCCGTTCGATCCGGCCAAGCACGAGGCGTTCCTGCATTCCTACGACGACGAGGTAGACGAGCCGACCTGCGCGGCGATCCTGCAGCCCGGATACCGGATCAAGGACAGGATCGTGCGCCCGGCCCGGGTGGCGGTTGCCGAGCCGGAACCCTACGACCCGTCCGGCGGCCGGACCACGGCACCGTTAGCGGACCAGCCGGCCGATGCGGGCGGCACGGCCGACGCCAAAACCGCCGCGGCCGCCGACGCCTCGGACGCCGCCGACGCCGACCAGCCGGGCGGCCCGGCACCGGCCGACGAGGCCGAGCAGTAACGCGGTCGGCGCCAGACCGGCGCCAACCCCGCGGGTGAAAGGAGGGACGCCGTGAGCACCAAGGACTACTTGGAAAAGGACTACTACAAGGTGCTTGGCGTCCCGAAGGACGCGCCCGCGGCGGACATCAAGAAGGCCTACCGCAAGCTCGCCCGCCAGCACCACCCGGACGCGAACAAGGGCGACGCCGCGGCCGAGGAGCGGTTCAAGGAGATCTCCGAGGCCTACGACGTGCTCGCCGACGAGAAGCGGCGCAAGGAGTACGACGAGGCCAGGGCGCTGTTCGGCTCCGGGTTCCGGTACGGCCGGCCGGGCCAGCCGGGTCAGGGTGGGGTGCACTTCGACCTTGGCGACCTGTTTGGCGAGGGCCGCGGTGGCGGGGGTGCTGGTCCCGGCGGTCTGGGCGACTTGTTCGGCGGGATCTTCGGCGGCCGCGGCCGGACTACCGCAGGCGGTGCCCGAACGGCACAGCGCGGCCGGCGCGGCGCCGACATCGAGTCCGAGGTCACGATCGCGTTTACCGAGGCGATTCACGGCGCCACCGTGCAGCTGCGGATGACCAGCGATGGCCCCTGCCAGGCCTGCGCCGGCACCGGTGCGAAGGCCGGCACCACGCCGCGGGTCTGCCCGGAATGCATGGGCAGCGGGCAGGTCGCGGCCAACCAGGGCGGCGGGTTCGCGTTCCTCGAACCGTGCCGGGCCTGCCGCGGGCGCGGCCTGGTGGTGGACGACCCGTGCCCGACCTGCCACGGCTCGGGCCGGGCGCCGAGCTCGCGGACCATGACAGTGCGGATCCCGGCCGGGGTGCGGGACGGGCAGCGGATCCGGCTCAAGGGCAAGGGCGCGGCCGGCGAACGCGGTGGCCCGAGCGGAGACCTC
The DNA here is from genome assembly GCA_022616375.1 of Sporichthyaceae bacterium. Taxonomy (GTDB): domain Bacteria; phylum Actinomycetota; class Actinomycetes; order JAKEEW01; family JAKEEW01; genus JAKEEW01. The sequence goes on along the minus strand of JAKEEW010000170.1, from coordinate 7,350 downwards.
TACGTGGTGGTCCACGTCGCCAAGCACCCGGTGTTCGGGCGAAGGGGCGACAACCTAACCGTGACCGTCCCGGTCACGTTCCCCGAGGCGGTGCTCGGCGCCGAGATCAAGGTGCCGACGCTGGGCGGCGGCCCGGTCACGCTGCGGCTGCCGCCAAGCACCGCGAGCGGGCGCACGTTCCGGGTTCGCGGCCGCGGCGTGACCCGCTCCGACGGGACCAAGGGTGACCTGCTCGCCACCGTCGAGGTGGCGGTCCCCGAACACCTCGACGACGCGGCCAAAGCGGCGCTGGACAGCTACCGAACGGCAACCGAGGGGGAAGATCCGCGACGGGCCCTGATGGACCGAGCGGGGGAGATCAACGATGCATGAGATGTTCCAGTTGACCGACGACACCCCGGTGTACGTGATCTCCGTGGCAGCTCAGCTGTCCGGCCTGCACCCGCAGACCCTGCGGCAGTACTACCGGCTCGGGCTGGTGTCACCCGATCGGACCCCGGGGGGTGGCCGCCGGTACTCGGCTCGGGACATCGTGCTGTTGCGGGAGGTCCAGCGGCTGTCCCAGCACGAGAACATCAACCTGGCCGGGATCAAGCGAATCCTCGAACTGGAGGACCAGGTGCACGAACTGCGGCGGCGGGCCGAGGCGCTCGAGGCCGAGCTGGCTCACACCCTGGCCGCCACCGCGGCGATGCTCGGCTCGCTGACCTACCCCGGTCGCCAGATCGAGGGGCAAGCCAGGTGAGCGGCTGAATGGACACCTCCCGGCTCACCACAAAAAGCCAGCAGGCGCTGTCCGCGGCGGTGGAACGGGCCGCGGCGGCCGGCAACCCGCACGTCGAACCGGTGCATCTGCTGCTGGCCTTGCTGGCCCAGCCGGACAGCACCGCAGCGCCGTTGGTGGACGCGGCCGGGGTCGACCGGGCCGCGCTGGCCGCGGGCGCGGACAAGCTGCTCGGCCGGTTGCCGACCGCGACCGGCGCCACGGTCTCGGCGCCGGCGGTGTCCCGCACCCTGTATGCCGCGCTAAACGCGGCCGAGCAGGCTGCGACCGAGCTGGACGACGAGTACGTCTCGACCGAGCACCTGCTGATCGGTCTGGCCGAGGGTGGCGGTGACGTCACCGAGCTGTTGCGCGGTGCCGGGGCCAACCCGGCGGCGCTGCGTGCGGCCCTACCCCAGGTGCGTGGCTCCGCCCGGGTGACCTCGCCGGATCCGGAGGGCACCTACCAGGCGCTGGAGAAGTACGGCCGGGACCTGACCGCCGAGGCCAAGGACGGCAAGCTCGACCCGGTCATCGGCCGGGACGCGGAGATCCGCCGGGTGGTCCAGGTGCTGTCCCGGCGGACCAAGAACAATCCGGTCCTGATCGGCGAACCGGGGGTCGGCAAGACCGCGGTGGTCGAGGGCCTGGCCGCCCGGATCGTGGCCGGTGACGTGCCGGAGTCGTTGCGCGGCAAGCGGCTGGTGGCGCTCGACCTCGGGGCGATGATCGCCGGGGCGAAGTACCGCGGCGAGTTCGAGGAGCGGCTCAAGGCGGTGCTCAACGAGATCAAGTCATCCGAAGGCCGGGTCATCACGTTCATCGACGAGCTGCACACGGTGGTGGGGGCCGGCGCCACCGGCGAGGGCGCGATGGACGCGGGCAACATGCTCAAGCCGATGCTGGCCCGCGGCGAGCTGCGCATGGTCGGCGCGACCACGCTGGACGAGTACCGCGAGCACATCGAGAAGGACCCGGCGCTGGAGCGACGGTTCCAGCCGGTGCTGGTCGGCGAGCCCTCGGTGGAGGACACCATCGCGATCCTGCGCGGGCTGAAGAGCCGCTACGAGGCGCACCACCAGGTGCAGATCTCCGACGCGGCGCTGGTGGCGGCCGCGACCCTGTCCGACCGCTACATCACCGGCCGGTTCCTCCCGGACAAGGCGATCGACCTGGTCGACGAGGCCGCATCCCGGCTCCGGATGGAGATCGACTCCCGCCCGGTGGAGATCGACGAGCTGCAACGTGGGGTCGACCGGCTCCGGATGGAGGAGCTGGCCCTGGCCAAGGAGTCCGACGAGGCGTCGGTGGAGCGGCTGCGCCGGCTGCGCAAGGACCTGGCCGACAAGCAGGAGCAGCTGGCCGCGCTGACCGCCCGCTGGGAGCAGGAGAAGGGCTCGCTGAACCGGGTCGGCGAGCTCAAGAAGCGGCTGGACGACCTGCGCGGCCAGGCTGAGCGGGCGCAACGGGACGGTGACTGGGAAGCCGCCTCCCGGTTGCTCTACGCCGACATTCCGGCCGCCGAGCGCGAGGTCGCGGCCGCCGCGGAGGCGGCCAACACCGGACCGGCGATGGTCAAGGAGGAGGTCGGCCCGGACGAGGTGGCCGAGGTGGTCGCGTCCTGGACCGGGATCCCGGCCGGCCGGCTGCTCGAGGGTGAGACCGGCAAGCTGCTGCGGATGGAGGCCGAGCTGGAGCGCCGGCTGGTCGGCCAACAGGACGCGGTCAGGTCGGTCTCCGACGCGGTCCGCCGGGCCCGGGCCGGGATCTCCGACCCGGACCGCCCGACCGGCTCGTTCCTGTTTCTCGGCCCGACCGGGGTGGGCAAGACCGAGCTGGCCAAGGCCCTGGCCGACTTCCTGTTCGACGACGAACGGGCCATCGTCCGAGTCGACATGAGCGAGTACGCCGAGAAGCACAGCGTGGCCCGGTTGATCGGCGCCCCGCCCGGCTATATCGGCTACGAGGAAGGCGGCCAGCTCACCGAGGCGGTGCGGCGCCGGCCCTACAGCGTGGTGCTGCTCGACGAGGTAGAGAAGGCGCACCCCGAGGTCTTCGACATCCTGCTGCAGGTGCTGGACGACGGCCGGCTCACCGACGGGCACGGCCGCACCGTGGACTTCCGCAACACGATCCTGATCCTCACCTCCAACCTCGGCTCGCAGTTCCTGGTCGACCCGAGCGCCGACGAGGCCACCAAACGGGAGCGAGTCCTCGAGGTGGTCCGGGCCACGTTCAAGCCGGAGTTCCTGAACCGGCTGGACGACATCGTGGTATTCCACCCGCTGGGCACCGAGGAGCTGACGAAGATCGTCGACCTGCAGATCGAGCGGCTCGGCGCCCGGCTCGCGGATCGCCGGCTGACCCTCGAGGTCACCCCGGCCGCGCGGGAGTGGCTGGCGCTGACCGGGTTCGATCCGGTGTACGGGGCCAGGCCGCTGCGCCGGCTGGTGCAGACCGCGATCGGTGACCAGCTGGCGCGAGCGCTGCTGGCCGGTGAAGTCACCGACGGCGACACGGTCCGGGTCGATCTCGATTCGGCAACCGACTCGCTCGTGGTCGCGACCGCGCCGGCCGGCTCGTAGCCGGGGCCCGCCATGACCACCGCCCTCATCACCGGAGCGAGCTCGGGTATCGGCGCGGCGTTCGCCGTCAAGCTGGCGGCCCAGCAGCACGACCTGGTCCTGGTCGCCAGGGACGAGGCGCGGCTAGCCGAGGTCGCCAAGGCGGCGACCGACGCACACGGAGTCGCCATCGAGGTCTTGCCCGCGGACCTGATCGACCCGGTGGCGCGGGCTCGGGTCGAGGCTCGGCTGCGCGATACCGACCACCCGATCGACCTGCTGGTCAACAATGCCGGGTTCGCGCTGGGTAAGCGGTTCACCCGGACCACCGTGGACGAGCAGGACCAGCTGCTGGACATCCTGGTCAGGGCGGTGCTCCGGCTAACCCATGCCGCGCTCCCCGGCATGATCGGCCGGGGTCACGGCGCGGTGATCAACATCTCCTCCATTGCCGGCGAGGTGCCGTACGGAACCTACGGCGCGGCCAAGGCCTGGGTGAACTCGTTCAGCCAGGGTCTGGCCGCCGAGCTGCGCGGGACCGGGGTGCAGGTGATGACCGTGCTCCCCGGTTTCACCAGGACCGAGTTGCAGAGCCGGGCCGGGATCAACCGCAGCAGCCTGCCCGGGTTCATCTGGCTGGATCCCTCCACCGTGGTCGACGGCGCGTTGCGGGACCTGAGCCGGGGCCGGGTCGTCTCGGTGCCGACCGTGCGCTACCGGCTGTTGACGACGGCGGTCCGGATGACGCCCCGGGCGTTGCTGCGGGCATCGGCTCGCCGGTTCTGAGGTTCCCGGGCCGCCTTTTCGACTGGCCAAGTAGGGGCAGAATGGGCCAGAGGGTATCGAGGAGGGACGATGCGGTCCGAGTACGTGTTCACGATCCCGATCCCGGTCGACCAGGCATGGGCGCTGTTAGCCGACGCCGATCGGGTGTGCGGATGGGTGCCAGGCGCGCGGGTGACCAGTGCCGGGGCGGAGGCCTGCGAGGGCACCCTCAAGCTGCGGGCCCGCTCGACCTCGGCCACCTACCACGGCACTGCCCAGCTCACTAGCTCCGACCACGCCGCCGGCGAGCTCGCGGTTCAGGTCGAGGGCAGCCAGCTGCGCGGCAACGGGACGCTGAAGGCCGAGATCGAGGTGTCCGTGGCGTCCGCGAACGGCAGCGGCTCGGTGGTCTCGATTACCGCGGAGTTTGCCGTGACCGGCCCGCTGGCCGAGTCAGGCGGTGCCGCGATCGAGGGCGCGGTGGACCGGTTGCTGGCCAAGTTCGCGAGCAATGTCCTTGGCGCTCTTGGCGATGGGGCCGATTTGGCCGAGGCCTCACTTGTCCCGCTTCCGCCCGTGCCAGGCGTCGACCCGGCCGTGCCGGTGCCGGCCAGTCCGGCTCGGATCGACGACGAGAGCGCCCGGATCCAGCCGCCGGCGTTTGCCACACCTGACCGCTCGGCTCGGCGGGCGATGCTGCCGACGCTCGGCCGGGCGGTCGCTGCCGCGGCCGCAGTCGCCGGTGCGGTTGCCGCGGTCCGCCGGCTCCGCCGCCACTGAGCTCGTTGCGTTCCTAGCCCTTGCGGCACCGGGCCACGAAGTAGACCGGGACCGGGGTTCCACCGGGTAGCCGCTGCTGCCAGGCTTCGCCCGGCTCCGGCTCGGCCAGCCGATCCAGGCCGAGCCCGTGATCGATCAGCAGGTTCAGGTAGGTGGACAGCATCCGGTGGTTGGCTCCTACGCTGCCGCGGAATCCATCGGTCCTGGCGAGCCACCACTCCTCCCGGTAGTAGCCGAGCTCCGGCGGCCACGCGCTGGGTGCGTCCGCGTAACCGGGGAAGCACGGATGCAGGATGGAGAACGTGAACTGCCCGCCCGGCCGGAGTAGCCGCGCCACGGTGCGCACGGTTCCGGCCAGGTCGTCGATGTCGCTGAGTCCGTAGTTGCACACGACCGCGTCGAACTCGGACCCGGCCAGCACCTGCGGATCCTCGGCCCTGCCCAGCCGGAACTCGATCGTGCCCGGGCCCGGACTCCCGGCGCGCCGGGCCTTGTCGAGCAGCCCGCTAGACAGATCGAGCCCGACCACGTCGGCGCCGCGCCGGGACAGCTCGCGGCTGACCCGGCCCTGGCCGCAAGCCAGATCCAGGACCCGCCGTCCGTGGACGTCGCCGGCCAGCTCGAGCAGGGCCGCCGTGGCCTCGTCGGTGACCTCGTCACCCACGCTCGTGTCGTAGAAGTCGGCAATCCGGTCGTACCGGGCATCCAGGTCGGTCATGCCACCGACGCTATGGACCCAACGCGCTGGCGCACACCGGATCCGGCTCAGCCGTCGGCGAACATCGCTCGCTGTCAGCGAACCAGGCTCGCTTCGCTGCCCGGTATCGGCCAGGTTGGAGCCCATGCGACTACTTGTCATAGGCGGCACCGCGTTCCTCGGCCGGCACACCGTGGAGGAGGCGCTGCGGCGCGGCTACCAGGTCACCACGTTCAACCGCGGGCTCAGCGGCCCGGACCGACCGGACGTGCAGGCCATCCACGGCGACCGAAGCAAGCCGGCCGACCTCGACCAGCTGGCCCCGGGCACCTGGGATGCGGTGGTCGACACCTGCGGCTTCGTGCCCGCGGTCGTCGGCGAGTCGGCGCGGCTGCTGAAGGACCGGGCCGGCTGGTACGGCTACGTGTCCAGCCTGTCCGCGCACCCTGCCTGGCCGGCGGCCCCGGTGACCCCGAGCTCACCGATCCACGAGTCTCCGCCGGACGCCGGTCCGGACGACGGCGACTACGGCACGCTCAAGGCCGGCTGCGAACGCGCCGTCGAGCAGTCCTTCGCCGATCGTGCCCTGCTGGTCAGGGCCGGCCTGCTGCTCGGGCCGTACGAGAACGTCGGCCGGTTGCCCTGGTGGTTGCGCCGGGTCGCGGCCGGCGGCCAGGTGCTTGCTCCGGGCGATCCGAACGTGCCGATGCAGCTGATCGACGCGCGGGACCTGGCCAACTGGATGCTGGACAGCGCCGAGGCCGGGCAGACGGGGCCGTTCGCGGCGACCGGCCCGGCCGGCAACACCACGATGGGGCGCTGGCTGGGTGACTGCGTCGAGGCCACCGGATCCGGCGCCGAGCTGGTCTGGGTGCCGGACGAGTTCCTGCTCGAGCACGACGTGGAGACCTGGAGCGAGCTGCCGTTGTGGATGCCGACCGGGCCGGACACGGCCGGCACCTGGACGGTCGACGTGAGCCGGGCGCAGGCGGCCGGCCTGCGCAGCCGTCCGGTCCGGGACACCGTCCGGGACACCTGGGCCTGGCTCCGCGACGGCGGCACGCTGGCCCCGCCGCGGGATGGCTCACCGTTCACGATGGGCATCGACCCGGACAAGGAGAAGCGGGTCCTGGCCGAGTGGGCATCGGCCAAGCCAGTGGCGTAGCGCAACAGTGCCGGCACGGTGGTCTACGCTGCCGGCGTGACCGACCGGGAGACGCTGCGCCAGCTGATCAAGAAGAAGGCAGTCGTGTATGGCCGGGTGACGCTGTCCTCGGGCGCCGAATCCGACTGGTATCTGGACCTGCGCCGGATCGCGCTGGACGGCGAAGCCGCGCCGCTGGTCGGCCGGGTGATGCTGGAGACCACCGCCGACCTGGACTACGACGCGGTGGGCGGGCTCACCCTGGGCGCCGATCCGGTGGCTACCGCGATGCTGCACGCCGCGGCGGCGGACGGTCGCCGGCTGGACGCGTTCGTCGTCCGCAAGGCCGGCAAGGAGCACGGCCTGCAGCGCCGGATCGAGGGACCGGACGTGAGCGGGCGCCGGGTGCTCGCGGTCGAGGACACCTCGACGACCGGCAACTCGGTGCTCACCGCGGTGGCCGCACTGCAGGAGGCGGGTGCCGAGGTAGTCGGGGTCGGCGTGATCGTGGAGCGGGGCGCGAGCCGAGCGGTTGGCGCGGCGGGTCTGCCGTACCGGGCCGCGTTCACGGTTCCCGAGCTCGATCTGGACTGAATCCGCGCTCCCTCCCGGCGAGTTTCGGCCGGCCCGTCGTGTC
>JAKEEW010000968.1 GCA_022616375.1 Sporichthyaceae bacterium | reverse complement strand
GTGTGCTCACCGTGACGATCTCGAGGCCCTTGAGTTCCCGCTTGGCCAGGCCCGCTAGGGTGCCGGCCGGCGGCAGCTCGATGATGCCGGTCACGCCGAGGTCGGCGAGTGTGTGCATGCACAGATCCCAGCGCACCGGGGCCGTCACCTGCGCCACGAGCCTGGCGAGCATCGTGGCGCCGTCACCGATGCCGGCACCGTCCGCATTGGACAGTAGGATGCGGCGCGGTGTGGACGGGGTGATGCCTCCGGCGAGTGCGGCGAGCGCCTTTTCGGCCGAGGCCATGTACGGGGTGTGGAACGCGCCGGCGACCTGCAGCGCGATCACCCGGGTCCTTGCTGGCGGCGATCCGGCGAACTTGTCCAGCGCGGCGAGCGACCCGGCAGCCACGATCTGGCCCGCGCCGTTGCGGTTGGCCGGGTACAGGCCAGCGGCGTCGATGGCAGCGACGACCTCGTCCGGGTCGCCGCCGAGCACGGCGCTCATCCCGGTCGGCTCAAGCGCGCAGGCGGCGGCCATCTCCCGGCCCCGGACTGCGGCGAACGTGACCGCCGTCTCCGGGGTGAGCACACCGGCCAAGGCGGCCGCGGCAATCTCGCCGACACTGTGGCCCGCGACGACGCCGAGGTCGTGGGCGTTGAGGTGCTCGGCCGCGACCAGGGCGGCCGAGACGAGCAGGGGCTGGGTCCGCGCGGTGTCGCGGATCTCGTCAGCGTCGGCACCGGTGCCGAGGTGGACCAGGTCGACGCCGGCCAGCGCGGACCACCAGCGCAGGCGCGATTCGGTCCCCGGCAGGTCAAGCCAGGGAGCTAGGAAGCCGGGTTTCTGCGAGCCTTGCCCCGGTGCGAGAACTGCGAGCACGGCTCGACTGTCCCGGATACCGGCGGGTCATTTCGCCGTTCTGGTCGACCAATCTCTACGACAAAAGTTGTTGGGATCCTACAAAAGACTCAAGCACGTCGCTGCGTGTGATCAAATTGGATGGTTCAGGCGCCGGCACCTCGTTCGACCGTTAGTGCTGGCCGACCTAGGCGTGGTGCGGCGTTGCCGGTGTCGCCGTCGGATCCAAGCGCCCCACCGTCAGCGCGATTCGGAGAGTGAACGAATCCCGGGGCAGCAGCGGCGAGAGCCCCGTGACCTCGCCCACACGGCGCAGCCGGTAGCGCACTGTGTTCGGGTGCACGTAGAGCGCCCGGGCCGCGCTCTCGAGCACCCCGCCCGAGCTGACGAAAGCGTCCAGGGTCTCCAGCAGTTCGCCTCCCGCCC
>JAKEEW010000967.1 GCA_022616375.1 Sporichthyaceae bacterium | reverse complement strand
GGCCCGAGGCGGTGCTTCGGCTCGGTGCGGTGGTGCCTCGAGAGCCGGTCAAGTACCCGCGGCTCGCGCCGTTACGGGCCACGTTCCCGTAGGTGGGAAAGGCGCAAAGCCGATACTTGACCCGGCTCTCGAGGGTGCTGGGAGCGGGAACGCGCACGGAGGGATCGGGCCGGGCGCCGAGCCGGGCAGATCGGCTCGCCGCTGCGTAGTCGTGCGTCCTCCACCCGGCGCGTGACAGCTACCGCGGTGTTCCTAGCGGGGGCAGGAGAGCGAAGCTCAGTACTTTTTGCACTATCAACGGCATGCACGCCAGATGCGATGCTTCGCGCACACAACGGCATGACGGCACGAGGCGACGGCGGTGATGGGGCAGGAGCCGGTCCACTACGGGATCCTCGCGATCGACATCGAGGGCTTCGGCCGCCAAGCCTGGACCGACCCGATCCGCGCCCGGCTCCGCGCCCGCTTGCACAGGCTCCTCGACGACGCCTTCGCCCAGGCCGGCATCACGTGGTCGCAGATCCACCAGCAGGACACCGGCGATGGGGTCCTGCTGCTGGTCGCCGGCGAGGTGCCCGCCACCCGGCTGCTGTACCCGCTGGGCACGGTGCTGGCTGACCGCCTGGCCGTCGACAACCAGGTGGCGCCCACCGCGGAGCGGCTGCGGCTGCGGCTGGTCGCGCATGCCGGCCAGGTGATCCCTGACCCGTACGGGCACAGCAGCGTGGCGCTGAACCACGCGATGCGACTGCTGAACGCCGAAGTCAGCCGCGCGATCCTGGCCGGTGTGCGGGATGTGGACATCGTGCTGCTGGTGTCCGAGCAGCTCTACGACGAGGTGGTCAAGCAGGCGTACCCGGGCATCGACCCCGCCGCGTACCAGGCGGTGTGGGTGGCCGAGAAGGAGACCCACACACGTGCCTGGGTGCATCTGCCACGGCTGGCATCACAGCCAGACCTGGCCCAGCTGCCCGAGGTGCGGGCCGCCACCCGCCACTACGCCGCGCGGCTGCGATGGCGCCGAGGGATCAGCCTCGGCGTCGCCGTGCTCCTCCTCGTCGCGGTGGGTCTCACCGTGGCGATCAGCAGCCGGCATCGCGGCGCTGCCCGGCCAACGGGTCCTGGGGTGCTTTCTGGGCAAGCAGGGAGGCCGGGGCAACCAGGCCAGGGTCGAGTGTGTGCTCGGGTCGCCGTCTTGTCCGCGAACGTCTACCACGACCCGAACAGCTCAAGCCTGGTCATCAAGTCCAAGTCGCGCGGCGAGGGCATCGAGCTGGTTCGGGATGAACCCATGGTTGAGCATGACGGGGTCGCCTACCGGGCGGTCAAGGTGCCTGCCGGCATACCGAGCGTCGGTTGGATGCGCGGCCAGGACCTCGTCGACGTGCCGCTGGCGCAGCTTCCGGCCGGGGCGAAGGCGTGTGGTTGACAGTCCCCTTTCCGTTCGTCGCGTCGGGTCGGGGTGGTACGGCTCCAGCGTCGCCGCCAGCCTGTCCCGGCGGCACGGGTGCCGCGTCACGACCGCGCGCACGACCGCCGGGACAGCCCTCTGGGACAGCCGTCCGGGACAGCCGTCCGGGGGGGCCCGCCGGGGAG
>JAKEEW010000169.1 GCA_022616375.1 Sporichthyaceae bacterium | reverse complement strand
GCTTGATCTTCTCGTAGAACCGGGCGAACCGGTCATCGGCCAGGTATATGTCGGCCAGCCCGGTGTGGATCTCGTACGTGCACTCGTAGAACCACTGGCTGATCTGCTGCCGGTGCTCCTCGGCCAGCTCCATCGCCTCGACGCTGTCTGCCGGCCGCCCGGCGTCCATGGCCCCGACCAGTCGGCGTCCCCAGTCCTCGCTCTGCGCCTTGAAGCGCTGCCAGTCGGCCTTGGTGTAGCCGCTGGTCCGCCAGGCCGACTCCGCGTACGCGTCGGTGCCACCCCAGCGCCGCTCGGCCTCCTCGGCATAGTCGTCCGGGTTGAAGTCGCCGAAGACTTCGAACCGCTCCTCCGGGGTCAGTTGGATCCCCACTTTCTGTGCCTCCATCGCGAACTCGATCGCGGTCAGCATCTCCTGGAGCCACTTGATCCGGCCGGTCAGCAACTCATGCTGGCGACGGAAGTGCGCCGCGGGGTCGGCCTGCGGGTCGGCCAGGATGCTGGCGATCTGATCGAGGGAGAACCCGAGCTCGCGGTAGTAGAGGATCTGCTGCAGCCTGGCCAGATCCGTGTCCTCGTATCGGCGGTAGCCGGACGGAGTGCGGTCGCTGGGCGACAGCAGCCCGATCTCGTCGTAGTGGTGCAGCGTGCGCACCGTGATTCCGGCGAGCTCGGCGACCTTCCCAACCGGGTAGCTCATGGTTCTCCTTTCCTTACAAGAACCAGGGTCCAACCTCCCGTTACGTGAGAGTCAAGCGCGCTATTTCCCCGAATCCGAGCGTGCCGTTCTGCGAAACTTAGGTTCGTGGACTTCAAGGAGTACCTCCGAGCAGGTGCCAGCCTGGACGATCTTGACCTGCGTCGGATCACCGACGGGCCACGTGACATCAACTGGGCGGCAGAAGAGCGAGCCGCACCGACAGGACCATCGGATCAGCCTTCCTCGATCGAGGGCTCGAGCTCGGCGAGCAGGGCCCAGCCGCGCGGGGACAGCCGGTAACCGATCTCCAGGCTCTCGGTCAGGCCGAGTTCCTTGAGCTTGCGCACGTCCACCTTGAACGGCAGCCGTTCCCGGCCCAGCCGGGCGGCCAGGTCACCGGCCCGCACCGCCGGCAACTCCGAGATCAGCCGCAGCGTGGCCAACGTCCACGGACCGTGCGGGCTACGCGCATCCATCCGGGCCAGCCGGGCGCTGAGTCCGGCTACCTGGTCCGGACTCAGGTCGGCATGCTCGCGCAACGCGACCCGGGGATCCGGGCCGGCCAAACGAAGCTCGATCTTGAAGATCTGGCCATCGCCGCGGCGAGCCAGATCCCGCAACAGCTCGGCCCGCGACGGGTAGCCGGCTCGGTGCGCATCGTCGGGCGTGATGGCTGACTTGGTCACCCGATCCACCGCTTCGATCGAAATGACCCCAACCGCGGTGCGCTGCCGGCTGCCGGCAACCGCCCGAGCCCGGTCCCAGCGCCGGAACGTGACTGTCATCGTGCCGGCCGCGATCCGGTCGAGGTCCTGGCGTCGGAACAGCATCGAGCTAGTGAATACCTGGCCGGTCCGGGTTAACAGGGGTGCGCGAGGGGGGAGTTGAACCCCCACGTCCTTGCGGACACTGGAACCTGAATCCAGCGCGTCTGCCTATTCCGCCACTCGCGCGAGCCGGACCAGGGTAACACGCTGACAAGCAGGCCAACCGCGACCCGAAACCTTGATCCACTAGCCCGAACTGGAGTGGATGCAACAAGCCAGTCTTGATCATTCGTCCTATGGACGAGGTTGTTCCAGGCAAGGCAGTGGGGTCAACGTGGCTACGATCGTGCAGTACTGCACATACGCCCGAGAGCGGGGAGGTGACCGTGGGCGTACTCGACCGCTTCGAACGGCGGCTCGAGGGGTTGGTCAGCGGTGCTTTCGCCCGCGCCTTCAAGGCCGAGGTCCAACCCGTCGAGATCGCTAGCGCGCTGCAGCGCGAGTGCGACGACCGGGCGGCCATCGTCAGCCGCGGACGCACCATGGTGCCCAACGACTTCGTGATCGAGCTGGGGCCGCACGACCACGACCGGCTGGCCCAGTACGAGGAGGCGCTGGCCCGCGAGTTCGCCGGAGTGGTGCACGAGCATGCGGCCGAGCAGCGCTACCAGTTCGTCGGCCCGGTGACGGTCAAGTTCAACCGTGCCGAGGAGCTCGAGACCGGCATGTTCCGGGTCCGCAGCCGGGTGGTCGCGGGCGTGATGCCGCTGTCCGAGCCGGAGGTATCCCAGGTCAACTCGTGGCTGGAGATCAACGGCAGGCAGCAGCCGATGAGCAAGTCGGTGGTCGTCATCGGCCGTGGCTCGGAGGGCGTTGACCTGCGCATCGACGATCCTGGGGTGTCCCGCCGGCACGCCGAGATCCGAGCCGGCTTCACCACCACCATCACCGATCTGGGCTCGACCAACGGCACCATCGTGAACGGTCAACTGATCAGCCAGGTAGCTCTCGAAGACGGGGACGAGATCGTCCTGGGAAACTCAGTGATGATCTACCGGCGCAACCCGAACTGACACTAAGGTGTGCCGCACCATATGTCTGAGCTGACCCTTACTCTGATCCGGCTGGGCTTTCTTGCCGTGTTGTGGATGTTCGTGCTGACCGCGATCTCGGTCATGCGCTCCGACATCTTCGGCACCCGCGCGGTCCAGCGGCGGGCGGCCCAACCGCGGGGCAAGGCGGCGCCTCGCCCCGCGGCGAAGCCGGCCAAGGTCAAGAAGGGGGTCCCCGGCAAAGTGGTCGTCACCGCCGGAGGGCAGTCCGGAGTCTCGGTCCCGTTGGGTTCCACCCCGGTGACCATCGGCCGGGCCCAAGGATCCACGATCGTGCTCGACGACGACTACGCCTCCGGCCAGCATGCCCGCCTGGTTCCCGGCCTCGATGGCCAGTGGATGGTGGAGGATCTCAGATCGACCAACGGGACCTATCTGGACGGCCGCAAGATCGCCAGCCCGACCGCGGTCGCGATCGGCAACAAGATCCGGATCGGCAAAACCGTGATCGAGCTCCGGAAGTAGGCAGCGATGACGCTCACGATGCGCTACGCCGCCAGATCCGACGTCGGCCTGCTCCGCGACGGTAACGAGGACTCCGGCTATGCCGGCGACCGGCTGCTCGCGATCGCGGACGGCATGGGTGGCCAGGCTGCCGGCGAGGTGGCCAGCGCCACGGTGATCGACTCGCTCGCTCCACTGGATGCCGAGCTCGCCGAGTCGTCGCTCCTCGACACGTTGGAGCAAGCCGTCTCGGCCGCCAACGACCGGTTGCGCGAGATGATCGAGAAAGATCCCACGCTCGACGGTATGGGCACCACGCTGACCGCGCTGTACTGGACCGGTACCCGGCTCGGGTTGGTGCACATCGGCGACTCGCGGGCCTATCTGCTCCGGGACGCCGAGCTCAGCCAGATCACCCACGACCACACGTTCGTGCAGTCGCTGCTGGACGAAGGTCGGATCACCGCCGAGCAGGCCGAACATCACCCGCACCGCTCCCTTATCATTCGAGCCCTGGACGGGCGCGGCCGGGTCGAGCTGGATCTGTCCGTGCGCGAGGTGCGCGCCGGCGACCGCTACCTGGTCTGCAGCGACGGGCTGTCCAGCGTGGTCAGCCACGAGACGATCGAACGGACCCTGCGCGAAGCCGGCAGCCCGGAGCAGGCGGTCGAATCGTTGATCGACCTTGCTCTGCGTGCCGGCGGGCCGGACAACATCACCTGCATCGTCGGCGAGCTGGCTGACAGCTCCGATCCCGCGACGGCCAGCCCCCAGATCGTCGGCGCGGCCGCCGAGCGGCGGGAGCGCAAACGGCCGGGCCGGGGTCCGATCTCCCGGCTGACCGCGGCCGGCCGCGGTTCCGATCCCGACCCGGATCCCGACGACGGCGACGACCTCGGCCCGGATGAGCCGGGACGCCGCCGTCGGTGGCTGTGGGGCGGCACCGCGCTGGCCCTGGTGGCCGCGCTCCTCGTGGTCGGCGGCTACTACGGCTATCGCTGGACCCAGCGCCAGTACTACGTCGGGGACAGCGCCGGACAGGTGGCGATCTACCGTGGGCTGCCCGACACCGTGCTCGGCCTCGATCTGTCCAGCGTGTACGAGCGGGAGACGATCGTGCTCACCGACCTCCCCACATTCGACCGCAACCAGGTCGTCGCCGACATCCCGGCCGACGACCTCGCGCACGCCAGGACGATCGTGGCCGAGCTGGCGGACAAGGCATCCGCGTGCCAGGAGGCGCGCCGCCGGGCCGAGCAGCCCGGCCCCACTGGCACCCCGTCTCCGCCGCAGTCCGGAGCGTCTGCGGGACCGGGGAGCACGCTGACCCCCCAGGCGCCACCCGGGGTCACCCCGTCGCCGAGCCCGACGGGGACGCAGACGCCGACCACCCCAACCCCCACACCCAGCCCCACGGCGAGCCCGACCGCACCCGACGACGACGTCCTTGCCGAATGCGGCGAGCAGCAGGGGTGATCTGGCGGTGAGCGCCCTCGTACCCGAACGACCCACCAGGCGCACCGCCGAGGCCGCCCTGGTGGTCTTCGCCGTGTTGGTGGCACTGGCTGCCTACGCCTCGGTCGGATACGTCCAGACCGGCGAGCTGCCGGCCAGTCTGGCCGCCTACGGTGCCGGGCTCGGCGTGCTGGTGCTGGTGGCGCACGGCGTGGTGCGCAAGTTCGCGCCCTACGCCGATCCGATCCTGCTGCCGGTGGCCACCCTGCTCAATGGCCTGGGGTTGGTGCTGATCTACCGGATCGACCTGGCCCAGGAGTCCCAGCCCGGCGACCCGAGCCAGCAGCTGGCTTGGACCGCGGTCGGGATCGGCCTGTTCTGCGCGGTCCTGGTGCTGATCCGCGATCACCGGATGCTGCGCCGCTACACCTACATCTCCATGTTCGTGGGCATCGCGCTGCTGGCGCTGCCGGCGGTGCTGCCCGCGTCACTGAGCCCGACCATCAACGGCTCCCGGATCTGGATCCGGGTGGCCGGCTTCTCCATCCAGCCGGGTGAGTTCGCCAAGCTGCTGCTGATCAGCTCGTTCGCCGGCTACCTGGTGGCCAAGCGCGACGTGCTCGCCCTGGCCAGCCGGCGGGTGCTCGGGCTCGACCTGCCGCGCGGGCGCGACCTGGGCCCGATCCTGGTCGCCTGGGCGGCCAGCCTGCTCATCCTGATCCGGGAGAAGGATCTCGGGACCTCGCTGCTGTTCTTCGGCGTGTTCGTGGTGCTGCTCTATATCGCCACCGAGCGGCTGTCCTGGCTGCTGTTCGGAATCACTCTGTTCGCGTCCGGCGCGTTCTTCGCCTATCAGGTGTTCAACCACGTGGCGCTGCGGGTGGACACCTGGCTGGACGCCGGCCGGTACTACGACTCGGGCGAGAGCTACCAGCTGATGGAGGGCCTGTTCGGGCTGGCCAGTGGCGGGATTCTTGGCTCCGGCCTGGGCCAGGGGCTGCCCGCCAGGGTGCCGTATGCCAGCACCGACTTCATCATCGCCGCGATCGGCGAGGAGCTCGGCCTGACCGGACTGATGGCCATCCTGCTGCTGTACGCGATCATGGTCGAGCGCGGCCTGCGCACCGCGATCGCGGTCCGCGACCCGTTCGGCAAGCTGCTCGCCGCCGGGCTCGCGTTCTCGCTGGCGCTACAGGTGTTCGTGGTCGTCGGCGGGGTGACCGGGCTGATCCCGCTGACCGGACTGACCACGCCGTTCCTGTCCTACGGCGGTTCCTCGCTGGTGGCCAACTGGGCGCTGGTCGCGTTGCTGCTGCGGATCAGTGACAGCGCGCGGCGCCCGATGCCGGTCCAGGCCGAATCCACCACGACCATGCCGGCCGCCCCGGACGACGCGACCCAGGTGATGAAGACATGAACAAGCCACTACGCCGGATGGCGGTGGTGGTCGCGCTGATGTTCCTCGCGCTGCTCGCCAACGCGAACATCAAGCAGGTCGTCACGGCCGAGGGATACCGGGAGAACCCGAAGAACCGGCGCACGCTGCTGGCCGAGTACGCCAGGCCACGTGGGCCGATCCTGGTCGGGAACCAGCAGGTCGCGCTGTCCGAGGAGGCCGAGCGCGGTGAGCTGCGGTTCCAGCGAGTCTACCCGGACGGACCGGTCTACGCCCCGGTGACCGGCTACATCTCGCCCAGCTTCGGTGCCACCGCGCTCGAGCGCACCGAGAACGCCTACCTCAACGGCACCGCCGACGAGTTCTTCGTCCGCCGGGTGCTCGACCTGCTGACCAAGAAGGAGCAGCAGCCGGGCAGCGTCCGGCTCACCCTGGACGATCCGGCCCAGCAGGCCGCGTACGAAGCGCTGAGCGACACCGGGCGTAAGGGCGCCGTGGTGGCGCTCGATCCCCGCACCGGTGCCGTATTGGCGATGGTCAGCATCCCGTCCTACGACCCGAACAAGCTGGCCAGCAACGACATCGAGGCCGCCACGAGGGCCAAGCGACAACTAGATAGGGATCCGGACAAGCCGCTGGATAACCGGGCAATCCTGCACCGGTATCCGCCCGGTTCGACGTTCAAGGTGGTGACCGCGGCCGCAGCACTGGCTTCCGGTGAGTACACCCTGAGCACCGAGGTGCCTGCACCGGCGGCGCTCGACCTGCCGCAGACCACGGTGGACCTACCCAACTACGACGGTCGGCCGTGCGGGCCCGGCGACCGGACTTCGCTGGCCAACGCACTGCGGATCTCTTGCAACACCGCCTTCGGTGCGATCGGGCTCGATCTTGGTGCCGAGCGACTGCGGGAGACCGCCGAGCGGTTCGGCCTCAACCAGGAGCTGGACTTCCCGATGGAAGAGGCGACCAGCATCTTCCCCGAGGACCCCAACCAGCCGCAGACCGCACAGTCCGCGATCGGTCAGTTCGACGTCGCGCTCACTCCACTGCAGGCGGCCATGATCGCCGCGGGAGTGGCCAACGGTGGCGTGGTCATGCAGCCCTACCTGGTCCAGGAGATCAGCGGGCCGGACCTGACCACGGTGTTCGAGGCTGATCCCAAGGAGATCCCGAACCAGCCCGCGGTCACGCCGCAGGTGGCCAGCGACCTGACCACGATGATGATCGACGTGGTAGAGAACGGCACCGGGGAGGCGGCCCAGATTCCTGGCATGCTGGTCGCCGGTAAGACCGGCACCGCCCAACACGGTGAGGGCACCCGGCCACATGCCTGGTTCATCTCGTTCGCCCCGGCCAATGATCCCCAGATCGCGGTCGCGGTCGTGGTCGAATCAGGACTCGACGACTCCTCGGACATTAGCGGTGGCCGGCTCGCGGCCCCCATCGCCAAGGCCGTCATGGAGGCATACCTACGGTGACTCCGGCAACTGACCTGCTGCTCGGCGACCGCTACCGGCTGACCGACCGCATTGCTCGCGGCGGGATGGGCGAGGTGTGGCGCGCCGCGGACGAACTGCTCAACCGATGGGTCGCGGTCAAGCTGCTGCGCCCCGAGCTGGCCGGCGACCCGGGCTTTCTCGGCCGGTTCCGAGCCGAGGCGCGGACCACCGCGCTGATCAGCCATCCGGGGATCGCCGCGCTGCACGACTACGGCGAGCAGGGTGGCCAGGCCTACCTGGTCATGGAGCTGGTGCCTGGCGAGCCGCTGAGCGGCTTGATCGCCCGAGCCGGCTCGCTCGGCCTGGATGTGGACCTCGCGCTGCGCTATGTCGGCCAGGCCGCAATGGCCCTGCAGGCCGCCCACGACGCGGGCGTGGTACATCGGGACATCAAGCCGGCGAATCTGCTCATCACGCCCGGCGGCCAGGTGAAGATCACCGACTTCGGGATCGCGAAAGCGGTCGGTGACGGCACCATGACCGGCACCGGGATCGTGATGGGCACAGCGCACTACCTGTCGCCGGAGCAGGCCAGCGGCAGAGACGCCACCCCGGCCTCGGATGTCTACGCGCTGGGGATCGTGCTGCACGAGGCGCTTACCGGGGTGCGGCCGTTCCCCGGCGACAACCCGGTTAAGATCGCGATGTCCCAGGTCAACGACGAGCCGCCGGCGCTACCCCAGGCCATCCCGGCCCGGGTCCGCGGCCTGGTCGCCCGGCTGCTGGCCAAGGATCCGCTGCAGCGGCCGATCAGTGCCGGCGCGCTCGCCCGAGAGGTGGCCAGCCTGCGCGCCGGACTGCGCACCGACGGTGACGAGTCGGGCGACGAGCAGCCGCCGACCGGACGGCGTCGCCGGGTCAGCGAGCTGCCCACCCAGCTGGTCGGCCCGGATCTTGCCGGCCCGATCCCAGTCGGGCCACTGCCGGTGCGGGCCCAGCCGCCGGTAGGCACGGCGGCCGACCCCTTGCCTGCTTCGGCCGATCCCTTGCCCACCAGGGCGGGACCGGCCCGGTCCGCGGCGGGATCCACGGCTGAAGCGGCAGTTCCGCCGACTGCGGCCCTGGGCAGCACCGCGCCGCTGTCGGTCAGCGAGCGCGGCGGCGAGGAGGCCGCGTGGCGCGGCGAAAGGGCCGAACGTGACATGGCCGAGCGTGGCGGCGGCGCGGTCGAGCACGACGACTCCGCCGAGCGTGGCGACCCGGCCGAGCGTGGCGACCCGGCCGAGCGTGACATGGCCGAGCGTGACATGGCCGAGCGTGGCGGCGGCGCGACCGACTGGTTCGGCGAGCCCCGCCGGTTCCCAGAACCGCATCGGGTGACCGAGCCAGCGGCGGCCCACGGACCCGGCCATCCCGGTCCGTCCGGACATCGCGACCAGTCGGGCCAGCCGGGCCAGTTGGGCCATTCCGGCAAGCCTCGGCAGCTGGCGCAGGCCAGGCACCGCAGCGAGGTGCAGCATCTGGCCGACCCACGGCAGCACGCGCAGCAGCACCAGCACGCTGCGGCACCCGAGGGCCATCGTGCGATTGGCCCGGTCCAGACCGACAACCTATTCAGACCTGACCGGCCAATTGCCGATCGTGACCAAGGTCAGTCGGATGGGCTGGGCTTCGGCCCGGGTCGGGGCCGGCGGCGCAAGGCGGGCCGGCCGCTCCCGTTCGGTCTGGACTCGGCCGTCCCGCCCGAGCGGCGGCTGCTGTTCCTACTGGTCTGGGTTGTGGTCGCGTTGATCGCTATCTTGATCGGATACTCACTGGGCGCCGGAGGTGGGCAGAACAGCGCCAGCCAGGTGGGCAAGAGCAACGAAACGGGTCACAGCTTCGTACATAGCGTTGCAACTGCGCACACCCCGGTCGGCTCGTGAGCGGAACGGGGTACCGTTGCCCCGAGCGGTGAAGACCGCCGGTTCAGGCGGGAAGAAGGGTATGGACTGATGGATCAGCCACGCCTCGTCGGCGGGCGCTACGAGCTGAGTGGCGTGCTCGGCCGTGGTGGTATGGCCGAGGTCCACATGGGTCGCGACATCCGGCTCGGTCGCAATGTTGCGGTCAAGACGCTGCGCGCCGACCTGTCCGGCGACGCCACCTTCCAGGCTCGCTTCCGCCGCGAGGCGCAGTCCGCCGCATCGCTGAACCACCCGGCCATCGTGGCGGTGTACGACACCGGCGAGGACACCATCGACGGGATGTCGTTGCCCTACATCGTCATGGAGTATGTCGAGGGCTCCACCCTGCGCGACCTGCTGCAATCCGGCCGGCGGCTGCTGCCCGAGCGTGCGATCGAAATCACCGCAGGTGTGCTGCAGGCGCTGGAATACAGCCACCGCAACGGCATCGTGCACCGCGACATCAAGCCGGGCAATGTCATGCTGACCCGCAGCGGCGCGGTCAAGGTGATGGACTTCGGCATCGCCCGCGCGGTGGCCGACGTCGGCGCCACGATGACCGCGACGTCCGCCGTGATCGGCACCGCGCAGTACCTCTCGCCGGAGCAGGCCAAGGGCGAGCACGTGGATGCGCGCAGCGACCTGTACTCGGCCGGCTGCCTGCTCTACGAGCTGTTGACCGGGCGCCCGCCGTTCGTGGGTGACTCGCCGGTGTCGGTGGCCTACCAGCACGTCAGGGAGACCGCCCAGCCGCCGTCCTACTTCGACGACGAGGTATCACCCGACCTGGACGCGGTCGTCATGAAGGCGCTCGCGAAGGATCCGGACGACCGCTACCAGACCGCCGACGAGATGCGCGCCGACCTGGACCGGGTGCTCGACGGGCGCCCGGTGATGGCCAGGAGTGCGGCGGCCGGGATGGGCTACGAAGCAACCCGGAACCTGCCGATGCAGCGACCGGCCGCCGGCATGCCCACCCAGGTGATCCATCCGACCCAGGTCGTCCCGGCCGGTCCGGGCGGGCCGCCACGGCCCTACCAGCAGGGTCCGCCAGGGCCACCGCCGCGTCGGGGCAGCACGTACGCACTCATCGCGCTCGCCGTGGTCGCCGTGTTCGTGCTTGCCACGCTGTTCGGCCGGGCGCTGCTCGGCGGCTCGGACGCCAAGAAGGTCGTGGTCCCGCCGGTGATCGGGCAGACCGTGGAGCAGGCGGAGTCGACGCTGCAGACGGTCGGCTTCCAAACGGTAGTAGACGAAAGCTGTGCCGAATTCAGCGACCACCCCAAAGGCAGCGTGGTCCGGCAGACCCCGGCCGCCAGCGCCGAGGCCGACGAGGGCAGCCTGGTCACCCTGTGCACCTCCAAGGGCCAGGACCTGGTGCCGATTCCCCGGGTTCGCGGGCTGAGCCGCAACGACGCGGTGGCAGCGCTGGAGGATGCCGGATTCGTGGTGGCTCCCGAGATCAGGCAGGTGCCCGACGCCAATATCGCCGAAGGTCGCGCAGTCCGCACCGAGCCCAAGGTCGGCGAGGAGATCAACCGGGGCAGCACCGTGATCCTGTTCATCTCCAGCGGTCCACGGATGGTCGAAGTCGAGAACGTCGTCGGCCGGTCGGTGGAAGATGCCACCCAGATCCTCACCGACCAGGGCTTCGAGGTGGAGGTCGAGGAGGTCGAGGACCCCGGTCCGCCGGGTGTCGTGCTCCAGCAGGATCCGGAAGCGGGTGCCAGCATCGCAGCGGGCAGCACCGTGCGGCTGACCGTGTCCAAGGCGCCGGCGCCACTTCCGGTGCCCAACGTGGTCGGACTGTCCGAGGATGATGCGACCGACACACTGCACGATTCCAACTTCGAGGTAGCGGTCAACTGTGCGGTCGACCCGGCCGGCGTTGGTAACGTCACCGCGCAGAACCCGGGCGAGGGAGCCTTCCTACCGCCAGGACAGACGGTCACCATCACGGTGACCAGGCCGGTCTGCTAGCCGGTCAGTCCTGGAGCGCGCCGCGAGCCACAACCGGATACGGCGCGGTCCGCTCCGGGTGCCCGCACTGGGTGAGCCAGTTGGCCAGGATCTGGTGGCCATGCTCGGTCAGCACCGACTCCGGGTGGAACTGCACGCCCTCCAGTGGTAGATCACGATGCCGCAACGCCATCACGACCCCCGACCCGGTGTGCCCGGTCACCTCGAGCTCGGCCGGCACGGTGGCCGCGTCGACCGCGAGCGAGTGATACCTGGTGGCGGTGAACGGTGACGGCAGGTCGGCCAGTGCGCCCACCCCGTCGTGGTAGACCTGGCTGGTCTTGCCGTGCAGCAGCTCAGGGGCACGGCTGACCTGGGCACCGTAAGCCACCGCGATCGCCTGGTGGCCCAGGCAGACGCCGAGGATCGGCACCGCGCCGGCCTGCTGCCGGATCAGCTCTACGCACACGCCGGCCCGCTCCGGCACGCCTGGGCCCGGGCTGAGCAGAATGCCGTCGTAGTCGCCGGGCAGCTCATCGACGGCTACCTCGTCGTTGCGCTTGACCTCGCAGTCGGCGCCCAGCTGGCCCAGATACTGCACCAGGTTGAACACGAAGCTGTCGTAGTTGTCTACGACCAGGATCCGAGTCATGCCAACGGTCCGATCGAATCGACGGCGGCGGTCAGGGCAACCGCGACCGCCTGGCTCTGCGACTCGTCCACGGTGACCCGGTTGAACGGCAACCGCGGGTCGAGCCAGGGGAAGAAGTACAGGAACAGGAAGTAGATCAGCCCGGCCAGCAGCAGCACCGCGCAGCCGAACTTGACCAGCGTGTTGCCCGGCAGGTGCCGCCAGATCCAGCCGTACATCGCTTCCTCCTGGTCAGCCGCCGAGGACGTCGGGTGTGCCCTCGGACTTGGGCTGGACCGTGTCCAGGTGACCCCAGAAGACCAGCCGGTGGGTCGAGCCCCACCGCGGGTCGCACGTGGTCAGCGTAATCAGCCGCTCGGTCGGCTCGGCGCCCGGCTGGTTCGGCACCGGAAGCACGACTCCTACCTCGCTCGGCAGCACCTTGTCGGACGTGTCGACCAGGTACACGTACCAGTTCGCCCTGGTCTCCACCACCACCACGTCGCCGGGCTGCAGCTTGTTGAGGTCGCGGAACGGTTCCCCGTGGGTGGCCCGGTGCCCGGCAACCGCGAAGTTGCCGATCTCGCCGAGTAGCGCCGAGTCCGGGTAGTGGCCAACCCCGCGGGCCAGCTCGTCCGGATCCACACCCTGCACCACCGGCTTACGCCAGTCGTCACCGAGCCGCGGGATGTGCAAGAACGCGAACCCCTCCCCGTCGCGAACATCGGTCAGCTCATCCGGCTGGGCCGCACCGCCGGCCGGAGCCACCGACCACTCCCGCTCCAGGTCGTCGCCGACCGCCGCAGCCGCCCGATTGGCCTGGACGTTGGTGTAGACCAGCTGGTAGGCGGCGAACAGCAGCACCAGCACGCCGAGCGTGATCAGCACCTCGCCCAGCCCGCGGACCAGGGTCCGGACCGCCGACATCAGCCCAGCACCTGAGCGTGATCCAGCTCGATCGGGCCGAGGTAACCGGCCAGCTCGAGGTTGCCCTGCCGGCGGACCGAGTAGCCAAGACCGTAGGCGGTCACGTACTGCCGGTAGACCCGCAGCCCCTCGGACTCGTCCAGGGCACCGGTGAGCTCGGCCGGATCGCCCAGCGCGGCGATCCGGAACGGCGGCGAATACACCCGGCCGTGCAAGATCAACGTATTGCCGACGCACCGGACCGCGCTGGTCGAGATCACCCGCTGGTCCATGATCTCCATAGCGGTGGCGCCGCCGGTCCACAGCGCGTTCACGACCGCCTCGACGTCCTGCTGGTGCACGACGAGATCATCGGGAGTGGGATCCGGCCAACCCGGATGGTCCCGGTCGATCGCACCTGGCGGCGCGTCGTCGAGCGTGACGGTCACTCCGCGCCCGGCCACCTCGACCAGCCCGACCGTGTCGCTGAGCTCGCTTACCGCGTCCCGAACGCCGGTGATCGTGCCGTCGCCGGGCGCGGCCGCGGACAGCGCGCCGACCTCGCCGCGCAGCGTGGACAGCTCGCCCTGGGCGATCGCGTTGTCCCGCTCGGTGGAAACGATCAGGTCGGCCAGCCGGTCCGACCGCCCGGCGCGCAGGTCGGTTCCCTGGGCCAGCTTCCCGGTGACCACGAAGAGCAGCCCGACCACCGCGGCAACCAGGGCCGCCGTTACCCGCCAGGCCGTGCTAGCGGTGGATGTCCAGGTAGAAAGCTCGTCCGGGGCCTCGGCGCCTGGCTCGGCGCTCGCCGATCCCGTGGGCCCCGCCGGCACCGGTCCGTGATCCGGCTGCGCGTCGCCGGAATCACCTCGGCGCGGCTCTTCGGGCACGCCTAACCTCCACATCGCCTCGCACCGAGGTAGTACGACTACGCTAACCGACGAAACTCGACAGCGCGGGATCCTTCCCGCACTCCCATGGAGCATTCAGTGCCGAAATCGCCAATCCGTCGCAGGACGGTATACACCCCGCAACCGAGCAAGTCGGCCGCCGACCTGCCCAGCCCACGCTGGTTGGCCCCTACCATGATCGGCTTCTTCCTCTTTGGCCTGCTCTGGGTCGTGATCTACTACATCACCCGGGGCGACTGGCCGGTCAGCGCGTTCAACAACTGGAACCTGGTGGTCGGCTTCGGCTTCATGGGGATCGGCTTCATCCTCTCCACCCGCTGGAAGTAGCCCTTCCGAGAGAGCTTATCCACAGGCTCATCCACAGATCGTGGACATGCTGTGTGAGATGCGTCACACAGGGTCACCGGATCGGGATGACCGACGATCAGGACAGCGCGGCGGTGCGCCAGCCGACGATCACGATCACGACGAGTAGCACCCCGGCCGCCGCGCCGAGGTGCAGCGGGTTACGCAGCTTCGTCGGGGCGTAGGCGAACACCGCGCCCAGTGCCAGACCGGCGACCAGCCCGCCCAGGTGGGCTCGCCAGTCGATCCGCTCCGACATGAAGCCGATCACCAGGCTGAGCCCGAGGAACGTGGCCGCCATGCTCATGTCCCAGCTCAGCCGGCGCCCGATCACCAGGGCCGCGCCGACCAGGCCGAACACCGCCCCGGATGCGCCGAGCGAGGCCTGGTTCGGATGGCTGAACGCGTACGACGCGGCACACCCGGCTATCCCGCAGAGCAGGTAGAGGGTCACGAACCGGATCCGGCCGAGCACCGGCTCGAGCTGGCTGCCGAAGATCCACAACGCGAACATGTTGAGCGCGAGGTGCAGCGGCTGGGTGTGCAGGAACATCGCCGTGACGAGGCGGTACCAATCCCCGTGCGCCACCCCGACCAGACCGCCGGCGTCGGCGGAGAAGCCGCGCCCGATCAGCAGCAGCCGGGCCTGCAACGGTGCGCCGCCCAGCAAGGCCAGCACGAATACCCCGACGTTGATCCCGATCAGGGTCTTGGTGACGATGTCCGAGTTGGCCTGGACCTTGCCGCCGAGCCGGGTCCGCGGGACCCGGATGTCCCGGCTGCCCTCGCGCACGCAGTTCGGGCACTGGAAGCCAACCGCGGCGCTGATCATGCAGTCAGGACAGATCGAGCGGCGACAGCGGGTGCACCGGATGTGCGTCTCCCGGCTCGGATGCCGGTAGCAGGTCGGCGGCTCGTTCGACGCTGCCGGCTGCTCAGTGGCGGCCTCGGCGATGTCGCTGACCTCAGCGGTGGCATCGGCGGCCTGGGCGGCACCGGTGGGCTCGGCTCCTGGCCCGGCTACTGGTTGAGGATCTTGCTCAGGCTGGACGGGTCGGGGCCCTGGCAGGTGAGCCGCTGGATCGGGCGGCCCGTCATCGGAGGAACTGGCCATCGACGCTCGCGGCTCCAACTACGCCTCCCGGCGCTCAACCTGGATGGTGTGGATCACCACATCTTCGGTCGGCCGGTTCATGGCACCCGTGGTGGGCGAGTTGGCGATCCGGTCGACGACCTCACGGCTCTTGGTGTCGGAAACCTCGCCGAAGATCGTGTGCTTGAGGTTCAGCCAGGTCGTCGGAGCCACCGTGATGAAGAACTGGCAGCCGTTGGTGCCCGGGCCGGCATTGGCCATCGCGAGCAGGTACGGGTGGTCGAAGCTCAGCTCGGGATGCGGCTCGTCGGCGAACGTGTAGCCGGGCCCTCCGGTGCCGGTGCCTAGCGGGTCACCGCCCTGGATCATGAAGCCCTTGATCACCCGGTGGAACACCGTGCCGTCGTAGAGCCGATCATTGGTCGGCTTCTGGGTGCGCGGATCGGTCCACTGCCGGCCGCCCTCGGCGAGCTCGACGAAATTGCGGACGGTCTTCGGCGCGTGGTTGGGGAAGAGCGTGACCTCGATGTCGCCGAGGTTGGTCTTGATGGTAGCGATCAGCTCTTCGGCCACGACGGCTAGCCTCTTCCTACATCCGAGGGGTACTTATCTGACGTTCGCGGGCCTGCCAGGATTCCCATTGTTGGCGGGTTGATCCGCGCAAGCACAAGGCATCCTTGCACGCCCCGGACGAATGCGACCACGGGGGATGGCAACTCCCAAGCAACAGCGAACCGATCACCTGAGGGTGTCATCACCCGTACGGATGGTGTTCGTGATTGCCCATCCTATCGCCTGCCGCCCGGGTGAATTGGCGTATCTCGACTGCCTTCTTGCCACTCTGGCGGGCGCATGACTGGGCCGGGACCGGGAAGTACGGTCGGAGTCAAGTGAACGGCAGACCGGGAGGTAAACCCATGTTTCGGCTCGGCAAGGAGAAACCCCTCCGACAGAAGCCGGTCCGCCGAGCTGAAAAGGCGGGCGCAGCCGTAGGACGGCGGGTAGACAAGGTCACCCCGAAGGTCGCCCACGGCTGGCACAAGGCAGTCGACTCGACCAGCACCGCCGGCTCGGAGGCCAAGGTCCGCGGCAAGGCCACGTACTACGCGCTCAAGGGTGACCTTCGGCCGGCTGAGCCGGCGAACCACCGCAAGCGCAACATCGCCCTGGCGGTCGGCGCGCTCGGCGCCGGAGCCACCGCCGCCTACGTTGCCGCCCGGCGCCGGCGCCAGCCCGAGTGGCTGACCGCCGACATCACCCCGGAGACCGGCACGACCTCGGCCACCGGCAAGACTCCGGCGGCCGCCAAGACGTCGAGCACGCAGACCAGCTGGACCCGGCCATCGCAGCCGGCCACGACTGGCCGGCCGGCGCCGGCATCGGCAAGGGTCGGCGATCGGGGCGCGGCCTCGGTCGACGAGATGCTCGCCGACGTCGCCGAGTCGGCCCAGAAGGCAACCAGCTCGGGCACCCGCCCGATGACGCCGCCGCACCACTAGATCGGCCCGCGGCGTAGCCCGCAAGATCGACGCTGCGGCTAGCACCGGCTAGCACCGGCTAGCACTGTCGGCCGGTCCGTGACTCCCTCGGGGTTCGCGGGCCGGCCGAGCTGGTTCCCGGGCACGCGGACACGCGGGCACGCGGCGATCAGCGGGATTCACTACGAATGAATGGTGGAGACGAGGGGACTCGAACCCCTAACCCCTGCCTTGCAAAGGCAGTGCTCTGCCAGTTGAGCTACGCCCCCAAGGCGCCCGTACAGGGTACCCCGGGCGATCAGCACCGGGGCACCTGCGGTGTTGATCAAGGCACCTGGGGGTTGATCGAGTCGGTCGCCTCGGCCCAGAGGTCCTGCTCTGCCTTGCCCGCCTGGACCTGCCGGTAGACCAGGAACCCGCCGACCGCCGCAAGGATCAGCAGCATCAGTCGCTTCACGGCGCTACTCCCTGAAGATGGATCTTCGACAACCCTTGAACCGTACCACCGGGCGGCGACAGGTCAGACCCGGCGGCTCTCGTATGGCGGAGCGAACAGCACCACCAGCGCCAGGTCCTCGGTGAGGTCGACGAACCGGTGGTCCTCGCCCGCCGGTACGAAGATCACCGACCCCGGCGCCACAGCCGCGGAACCGCTCGGCGTGACGACGGTCGCCCGCCCGGACTGCACGACGTAGATCTCGTCCTCGCTGTGCGGAGTCTGGTCATCGGTGCCCACAACCGGAATCGAGTAGGTGCCGACCGACAGGTCGGCGGACCTGAAGTGCTCGACGTAGTGATTGGGCTCGGTGCCCGGGTCGGTGAACGCGCCGGCACCCTCGATGATCTGCACAACTACCCCTTCCGGGCCGGATCGGCGCCAACCCGCCGCGACCGGCAGGATCTCACAGTTGATATTGGCGCCAGTACCGGCGGATCAACCGCCACTGGACGATCACCGCCGCCACCGTCAGCAGCAACATCACCAGCGTGGCGGCCGCCGCGTAGCCGTAGCGCAGGTACTCGAACGCGTTGCGGTAGATGAACAGGGACAGGTACGTGGTCGCATACGGCGGCGGTCCGCCCTCGGTCACCACCAGGGACGGCACGAACGAGAGCTGGAAGCTGGCGATCGTGTCCCGGAGCAGCAGCAGTCCGAGCACGGGAGCCAGCAGCGGCAGCGTGATCCGCCGGAACACGTCCCATCCGGTCGCGTCCTCGATCGCGGCGAGCTCGTACACGTCGGCCGGGAGCGCGACCCGCGCGGCCAGCACGATGATGAACGTCTCACCCATTGTGAACAGGCTCATCAGGATGATCGCGGCTTGCGCGTCACCTGGGTTGGTCAGCCACTGCGGCGCGGTGCGGCCGAACACGGTCAGGCCGTTCTCGCCGCCGATCAGCATGAGCTGGTTGATCGGTCCGAACAGCGGGTTGAACAGCCACAGCCAGAGCAGTCCATAGGCGATCTCCGGCACCGCGGTGGGTAACGCGGCCGCGGTACGCGCGGTACCGACCGCTCGAGCCCGCCGGTGCAGCAGCAGCGCCAGGCCGAGCGCGATGAGCAACCGCCCTGGCACCGCGACCGCGGCGAAGACCACCGAGTTACTGAGCGCGGCGCGGAACGCATCGTCGCTGACCAGCTCGGTGAAGTTGGCCAGCCCGATCCAGTGCGGCGGCTGGATCAGGTCGTAGTCGGCGAAGGCCAGCACCAGCGTCACTACCGCGGGGACCAGCACGAGGCCGAGCAGGCCAAGCAGGTAGGGGGCGAGCATCAGGGCGAGCTGCGCAGACCGGTGGGTGTCGGGGTCGGCCGACGTCGGGGCTCGCCGAAACGTCGGGGCTCGCCGAAACGTCACGGCCGATCCACCCGAAGACCACTGGTCGCGTCGAAGGAGCGTGATAACGCGAGCTGAACTGCGGAGTTGCGCGGGTTCACGCCACCTTCGTGGGGCTCTAGACGATCTATTCCAAGGGGTCAGTGGTCATACGCGACGAGGGATCGCATGACTGGCTGGCCGGTGTGCCAGTTGTGCCAGATGGCGGCGGTCAGG
>JAKEEW010000168.1 GCA_022616375.1 Sporichthyaceae bacterium | reverse complement strand
GCGGCCGGAACCGGTGACGAACGCGACGCGTCCGGTCAAGCTACCCATCAGCTGAGGTCCTTCCAGGTGAGCGGTCTGCGCAGTTGCGCGGTCTGCGCAGTTGCGCGGTCTGCGCAGTTGCGCGGTCTGCGCAGTGGCGCGGGCTGCGCGCACGAGCCCGCCCCGCAGTATGTACCGCTACACCTCTCGGCCGTGCAGCACCAGCGCCCACGCCAGGCACCCCAGCGCCACCGTGGTGAGCACCGCCCTGACGTGGTTGAACTGCACCCAGCGGGCCTCCCTGAACTGCTCGCGCACCGCGGCCAGGTTGGCGATGCCGTCCGGGTCGCCGGCCGCCTTGATCGCGTCGTTCAGCGGCACGTTCACGCCGATGGTGATCGCGAACACGACGAGGTACAGCACCGCGGCGGCCACCAGCCAGGGCAGCACCTTGTGGGCGTCCGCGCCCAGGTGCAGCACCGCGGCGAGCGCGGTGAACAGCAGCGCACCGACGAAGTTGGCCAGGAACAGCGGGTTGATGATGGCCCGGTCGATCGCCTGGAACGCCGCGACGAACGTCCGGTCGTCGGTGCTGCGCAGCCCAGGCATGATCGCATAGCTGTACAGCTGGAACGCCCCGGTCATTACCCCCATGGTGAGCGTCGCCGCGATCAGGGAGATGACTTGAGTCGACTTGAGCACTGGATACCTCCTGGATGGAAGACCCTTGCGGTCTGCAGCCAGTGAAGCGGTCAGCGCTGGTTCCCAGCCATGGCCAGAACGCTCGGGCTCATATTGCTGCGTCTCACGCCCGACCCGGTGGGCTAGCAGCCGGAGCCGATGCAGGTCTTGCGGAAGACTTCCTGCGCGCCGACCATACCGACGAACTCGACGCCTTCCAGCAGCACCCCGTTCTCCGCGTCCGACGAGGTCTTGGCGCCCTGGTCGACCTGCCCGGTCATCGTCACCGGCTGGTTGCCGGTCTTGGTGGTCCCGGTGCAGTTCACCGTGAAGTTCTCCGCACCGGCCGCGGCCGCGGTGCAGGTGAGCGGCCCGGCCAGCTCGTGCCCGACCTCCTTGAACTCGTCCACGCCGCCGACCGCGGCGGCATTGCGCAGGATGGTCTCGGTGAAGGCCTGCTGCTCGGACTCGCTACAGGCAGTGGTTCCGAGACCCAGCGCAAGCGCGATCAAGATCAGCGCGGTTCGGTTCATGGCCTGGATCCAACCAGCGGCGACCGGCCGGTGCAGCGCGGATCGCTCGGATGGAGTCCCGGACTCCGACCGCTCGGATGGAGTCCCGGACTCCGACCGCTAGCGAACCGGCGGTGGGATCAGTTCGAAGCGGGCAATCACGTCCGGCAGCCAGTCCGGGACCGCGAACTGCAGGCCGTACCGCTCGGCGAGACCGGGCACCTGCTCCGCCGGTGGCACACCACTGGCAACGATGTCGGCGACCTCACGGAAGAAGTTCTCGAACCCGGCCGGGCTGATGATCTCGATCATCCGGGCCGGGACCTTGCCGGCGTTCCACATCGCGTGCAGCTCGCCACGCGGCTTGACGATGTAGCCGCCCGGGCCGAGCACGACCTCGCGATCGCCGGACCGGAAGCCGATCTCCCCTTCGGTGACGATCGAGTATTCGTCCTCCATGGTGTGCAGGTGCGGCGGGACCAGCGCCCCGACCTTGAACGGGTGCTCGACCACGGCGAGCACGCCGCCGGTGTCGCGGCCCCACAGCTTGAAGTCCACGCCGATCGAGCCCAGCTCACCACGCTGCCCTTCGCCCGGTTGCACCGCGGTCAGCGGGGGTGGATTGGTGGCGGTCACCGTGCTCTCACCTACTCCGGTCGGATGGTGTACGTGGCGGTGTGTGCAGCATGCTGGCACGGGCACGATGGCCCCGGATACCGCACCCGGGATTTCCCCGGCACAATCACCCGGCGGGCAGGTCCGATCGGGTAGCCCGACAGGGAGCGTTCATGACCGACGTACTGCCGGCACTGCCGGAGGACTGGGAGCGGTGCCTGGCGGTGGCCGCGCACCCGGACGACATCGAGTACGGCACCGCGGCCGCGGTGGCTCGCTGGACCGCGCAGGGCAAGCAGGTCAGCTACCTGCTCGCGACCAGGGGCGAGGCCGGCATCAACGGGATGCACCCGGACCAGGTCGGACCGTTGCGCGAGGTCGAGGAGCGAGCCGGCGCGCTCGAGGTCGGGGTGTCCGAGGTCGAGTTTCTCGACTACCGGGACGGTGTCATCGAGGGTGGGCTCGACCTGCGCCGCGACATCGTCCGGGCGATCCGCCGGCACCGTCCTGAGGTCATCGTCAGCGGTGCGTTCACGGTCCGGATGGCTGGAGGCATTACCAACCAGGCCGACCACCGGGTAGTTGGCCTGGCCACCCTGGATGCCGCACGCGACGCCGGCAACCGCTGGATCTTCCCGGAGCTGGCCGACGAGGGACTGCAGCCGTGGGACGGGGTGCGCTACGTCGGCTTCGCCGGCGCGGAGCAGCCGACCCACGGCGTGGACGTCACCGGTGAGCCGCTGGAACGTGGGATCGCCTCGCTTGCCGCGCACGTGGAATACGCCAAGGGACTCGGTGCCGGCGGGTTCGAGCCGCGACCGTTCCTGACCTGGATGGCCGCACAGGCCGGTCAGGCGATGGGGGTGCACGCCGCGGTGCTGTTCGAGGTGCATACCCTGGCGTTCACCGGCCCGCCACCGTGGGAGCAGTCGTGATCTCCACTCGCCACCTCGTGATATCGGCCGCGGTCGCCGTCGGCGCGCTCGGCGTCGGCGTGTTAGTCGGCCTGCAGCTCGCCGACGACCCGCCGGACACCCGGATCGTCCAGCCTGGCGGGCCGGGTCAGCCGGGCCGGACGCTGGCGCCGCACGACGTGGCCACGATCGCGCCACCCGCGCACAACGCGGCCGACACGCTGTTCATGCAGCAGATGATCCCGCACCACGCACAGGCGCTGGAGATGACTGCGCTGGTGGCCGGCCGGTCAACCAGCCAGGACCTGCCGTCGCTGGCCGAGCGGATCGAGCTGACCCAGCAAACCGAGATCGACCAGATGGAGGCCTGGCTCACCGAGCGTAACGAAGAGGTCCCGAGCGCACCCGACCATCACGGCGGGCACCTCATGCCAGGCATGCTGACCGAGGCTCAGCTCGATCAGCTCGAGCGGGCTCGCGGCGCCGAGTTCGACCGCCTGTTCCTCGAGCTCATGATTCGCCACCACCAGGGCGCGCTGGCGATGGTGCAGGAGCTGCGCGCCAGCGGAGGCGGAATTGAGCCGGCAAGCGACCGGTTTGCTCGCGATGTCGACGCAGACCAGAGCATCGAGATCGGCCGGATGCAGGACATGCTGAGCGAACGAACCGGCTGAGACCCGCCGGCGCAGGCTGAGCCGCCGTAGCCGGCTCAGCCGTAACCGAGCTCAGTCGAGCTCGGCGCACTGTCCTCCGGCAAACCCCTGCACCGTGTTCGGCGCGCCGAGGTTGATCGGCGCGGGCGAGTTGCCGGTGCAGACCAGTGAGCCGTTCACCGTGCTGTCCGCGACGATCGGCTCGACCGTTCCGGTGTTGCTCCCGGAGATCACCACTGAGTCGTCCACGGTCGTGTCGACCAGCGCGAGGCTTCCGGTCACCCGGCTGAGCACGACCGAGTCGTCGACGGTGCTGTGGTAGAGGTGCACGGCGCTCGACCGCGACGCGGTCACCGATCCGGAGATCGTGGAGTCGATGACCAGCAGCGAGGCACCCGAGGTGACCACGATCGAGCCGTTCACCGTGGCCCCGTCCAGGCAGGTGACGCCGTTGACCACGAGGGATCCATCATGCTCCCCCGACACGGTGGACGTGCAGGTCCGGGCCAGCTGGTCGAAGCGGGCCCGAGCCACCGCGAAGCTCGGCGTCCAGGTGATCTGGGGCTGATGCTGTGCGTTGAACTCGTCCAGCTCGACCTCTTCGGCCGCGGCGATCTCCGCCTCGGTCAGATGCTCGCTGGGCACCAGTCCGAACACGTCGAGCCCACGCGCGATCTCACTGCCGTAGATCGCTGCGTTGTACCAGTACGCCGACCAGAACCCGCCGAGCACGAGCGAGGTCGAGCTGATCGGTCCGCGGTCGAAGAACGCGATCTCCTGCGGGTTGCTCGAGTCGGTGAAGTCCACGAGCGAGATGCCGCCCTGATACCAGGCCTGGGCAAAGATGTCGCGGCCCGGCACCGGGATCAGCGATCCGTTGTGCGAGACACAGTTCTCCTGCAGCGTCTGGGACACCGGCAGCTTGTAGTAGCTGGCGAAGTCCATCTGCCCGTCGGCGATGTCGTAGATCGCGTCGGCGCCCCACTGCTCCTGGTCGCTCGGGCGGCAACGGGCCGAGGTACCGCCACCCCACTCGTCCTGGAAGACCACCTTGGTGCCGTCGTTGCTCAGGATCGCCGAGTGCCAGTAGGAATAGTTCGGGTCGGACACCTCGTCGATCCGGATCGGGTTCTCCGGGTCGGAGATGTCGACCAGGATGCCGTTGCCCTCGCAGGCCCCGGCCGCGATCCCGAGCGCCGGGTATGCGGTGATGTCATGGCACGCGTCCGTGATCGGCGACGGTCCCCACGGCATGCCCGACGGGTGCAGCGGCGTCGGCAGCGTGTTCTGCAGGCCGTCGATCGCGCCGGTCACCGGGTCCTGGAACAGTCGGGGCCCGCTGACTACGGCGGCCTGGTCGGGCGCGGCGAGCGGAACCTTGATGACCTCGATCCGCCACCGGGACGGGTTCTCCCCACTCGCCGGGTTGTTGTTGCAGCCCGCGAGCGTGGCGGCCGGCCGTACCCCGGCGGTGCCGGACACGTAGACGTACACGTTCTCGGAATCCCCCGGATCGGTGACGACCGAGTGGGTGTGCGAGCCGCGGCAGGTCTGCACGGCCGCCACCTGGACCGGGTTGGCAATGTCACTGATGTCGAAGACCCGCAGACCCTGGAAGCGCACGCCGACCGTCGGGTTGGTCCCACAGTCCACCCGTGCCCGGGACTCCTCGACCGACATGAACAGCAGGTTGCCGAACGCCGAGACATCGCCCTGGCCGCCCGGGCACACCACGCTGGTCACGATGCTGGGACCGGCCGGATCGGTGATGTCGAAGATGTTGAAGCCGTTGAAGTTGCCCATGAACGCGTGCGTGCCGTTGAACGCGAGGTCCGACGTGACGAACGCGAAACTGCCCGGGCTGGCCGGGTTGACGAAGCCTGGCGGCTTGTCCACATGGGCCAGGTGCTCCAAGTTGCTGATCGCGGTCTGCGCATCCAGCCAACCGGCGCCCAACCCGATCCGCGGGTCGTCCTGCGCCGATGCCGTCGCGGGCAACAGCGCGACCAGCAATAACCCGGCAGCCGCCATACCTAACGAGCGCGGAAGCTTGCTGAACCTGCGGTGCGAGAGCGATGCCATCTGTTCGCGCCTTCTGTGTGCCGAGCTCCGCCAACGGTGACGTGCGAACCTGCGCGACGGGCGCGCCGCTTTCCTAAGGACCGTACCGTCGATCGCTCCTGACTTGAAGATGGTGGCGGGGCGCCGGCATTGCCACTGGTATCTCGGCTATCGCCGTAGCGGGCAGTGTGCGCATGGCGCCCAAGTGGACCACTAGTCGGGCACAGAATTGGAGCTTCGCGTGGTCCACTATCGGACCCTACGGTCGAAGACATGAGCGCAATGACATTGACCAGCAGCCCCGCCACCATCGCCACCGTTGCCGCCGCCTCACCCCGGCTCATCAACGGCCCGCTGGCGCGCTTGTTCCTGATCGAGTTCGGCGCGCTGATGAGCTTCTACCTGCTGCTGCCGGTCGTGCCGCAGTACGCGATGGCAGCGGGAGCCGGCGGCGTCGGGGCCGGCCTGGCCACCGGTGCGCTGATGCTGTCGACCGTCGCCGCAGAGTTCGCGACGCCGCGGCTGCTCGCCCGATTCGGCTACCGGGCCGTGCTCGCGATCGGCGTGGCCTGCCTCGGCGTGCCGGTGCTTGCCCTGCCGGCCTCGGCCGGCCTACCCACCGTCATCGCGGTGAGCCTGGTCCGCGGCGTGGGTCTGGCCATCATCTTCGTGGCCTGCGGCGCGCTCTGCGCCGAGGTGATCCCGGCCGAGCGCCGTGGCGAGGGTCTGGGCGTGCTGGGCATCGTCACCGGCGTGCCGGCCGTGGTCGGAATGCCGCTCGGGCTGTGGCTGGTCGCTCACGCCGGCTACTCGGTGGTGTTCGTGATCGGTACGGTGACCGCGCTATCCGGGCTGGTCGTGGTGTCCGGGCTGCCCGGCCGCCGGCAGGTCGCGCCGACCGGGTCGCTGGGTGTGCTGGCCGGGTTCCGGACTCCGGCGCTGACCCGGCCGGCCCTGGTCTTCGCCGCGACCACGGTCGCCGCCGGCGCGGTGTGCACGTTCCTGCCGGCCGCGCTGCCGCAGGG
>JAKEEW010000966.1 GCA_022616375.1 Sporichthyaceae bacterium | reverse complement strand
GGTGACCTGGTTCAGGTCGAGCACGTCGCGCTCGGAGAAGCCGACCGCGAGCAGGCCCTCGACGTCGCCGCGGGTCATCGCGGCGGGGCTGCGGGTGAGCTTGTCGGCGTAGGCGAGCATCGCGCGGTCCCGGGTGTCGAGGTCCGCCTCGCGCCAGTCGCCCGCGAGGCGCCGGACCAGGTCGTGATCGCCGGTGAGCCGGAGCAGACCTGCTCCGTGGTGGGTGAGTCAGCAGTGGCACTGGTTGATCGCCGACACCACCACCGCGACCATCTCGCGCTGGCGCCGCGACAGCCCGGAGCGGCCGTGCATGAGCACGCGGTACAGCTCGTAGTGCGCCGCCAGCGTGGCCGGGTGCTGGCCGTGGATGCGCAGGATGTTGTCGACCTCGCCGGTGCGCGGGTCGCGCAGGCGCCGGTACAGCGCGCCGAGGTCGCCGTCGGCGTCGGCCTCCGAGCTGGTCGGCATGTGGATCCAGGCGTCGCGTTCGGCCATGGCGGCTCCTCGACTCGCGGGACGGCAACAGGCGGTCGTCACGACACTTATACCGCGACGTACACGCCCTCGAGCTGGCCGAGCCGCTCCAGCATCCGCAGGCCGAGCCGCTCCCGCTCGCCGCGGTCCAGGTAGCTGCCGGCGAAGTCGCGCATCGACCTCCCGGCGTCGTGGGCGTGCTGGCGGATCAGGTCCATCAGCAACCTGACCTTGGCGTCGTAGCGCCGGTCGCTCGGGATCATGGTGTACAGCTCCGCGAAGATCCTGCCGATCAGGTGGTTCTGCTCGAGTTGCCGGTCGATCTCGACGCCGTGGCCGCGCTCCCGCCGCAGGAGCGGGTAGAGCAGCTCCTCCTCGAGCGCGGCGCTGCTGGCGTACGCGGCCCGCAGGGCCTTCACGGCCTGGTACTGGGTGTGCGCCTGACCGTCGGCCTGCGCCTGCTCGTAGAGGGCGAACTGGCGCTCGACGCGCTGGTGTACCACCGCGAGCGTGCTGGCCGCGTCGACGGCCGCGTCGACGGCCACCGGGACCAGGATGCGCTCGTGCCGCGGTCGTGGCCGGGGGCGACGGTGCTGGTCGTGGGTCGGGCGGGTCTGGGGGCGGGCGTTGGTCTGGGCTTGGGTCGCCGCGGTCATCGTGGTTCCTCCTGGTGTCGTGTTGCCGTGGTTGCGGGTGAAAGCGTGGTGCTGGGCGAGTGGTCTGCTCCCTCGCCCACCACCGGACCGGTCACCGGGACGGGTCATCGGGACGGGTCACCGGGACGGGTCACCGGGTGGCGAGCCCGGGGCGCGCCGGCCGGATGCGGGTGCGGGTGCGGGTGCGGGTGCCGACGGCGAGGCCGGCGGCGAGCAGCACCAGGTTCTTGGCGACGAACTCGCCCTCGACGGTCAGCAGCAGCGGGTTGCCGTTCTGGAAGGCGACCTCGGGCTGGATGACCAGGACGCCGAAGGTGCCGAGCATGTGTACGACGAACAAGGGCAGGACGATCCGGAGGGCCCAGCCGAACAGCAGGCAGAGCCCCATGACCACCTCGAGTCCGCCGAGGGCGGGCACGAACCAGGACGGCGGGTCGATGAACGGGATGGTGTCCTCGACGAGCCGGGCGACCGGGGT
>JAKEEW010000965.1 GCA_022616375.1 Sporichthyaceae bacterium | reverse complement strand
GGCGGGGTCTGCGATGAAGGTGGCCCTCTACGCGCGGGTCTCCACCGAGCGGCAGGCCGAACGCGGCACGATCGGCTCGCAACTTCAGGTGCTGCGCGAACACGTCACGGCGGCCGGGGACGACCTGGTCGGCGAGTATGTCGATGACGGCCACTCCGGCGCGCGGCTGGACCGGCCCGCGCTGGATGCGCTGCGCGACGCAGCCGAGAGCGGGCTGTTCGAGGGCGTGTGGTGCCTGTCGCCGGACCGGCTGGCCCGGGCCTACGCCTACCAGGTACTGGTCCTGGATGAACTGGCCCGATTCGGGGTCTCGGTCCGGTTCACCGACTCCGCGGGGCTGCACGCCGACGACCCGCAGGCGACCCTGCTCACCCAGGTGCAGGGTGTGATCGCGGAGTACGAGAAGGCGAAGATCGCTGAACGGTACCGGCGCGGCAAGCTGTTCCGGGCCCGCGCCGGAGAGATCACCACGTGGAAGACCTCCTACGGCTACCGGCGGGTGCCGCGCAGCGCCGCTACCGGTCCCGCGCACCTGCAGATCTACGAGCCGGAGGCCGCCGTGGTCCGGCGGATCTTCACCGATCGGGTCGGCGGGCTGACCGTGCGCGAGATCTGCCGCCGGCTCAACGCCGACCAGGTGCCGTCGCCGACCGGGAAGGCCACCTGGGGCCATTCCACCGTGTGTCGGCTGCTGCGCAACGAGGCCTACATCGGTCGGGTCTACTTCAACCGCACCGAGTCCGTCCCCGACCGGCGGCCGACCCGACGGGCTCGGCAGGTGCCCCGCGACCGCGAGGAGTGGATCCCGATCGACTGCCCCCGCATCGTCGGTGACGAGGTGTTCGAGGCGGCCGGGCGGGTCGCCACCGACAACACCAAGTGGAGCCCACGCCGCGCCGAGCCCGGCCGGTGGCTGCTCAAAGGGCTGGTCCGCTGCGGTGTCTGCGGGGTGGGCACCAACTGCCACAAGATGCGCGGCCGCAACGGCACCTGGCACCACTACTACTACTGCCGCAACCACGATCCGCTACGCGCCGGCGGCGAAGACCGCCGCTGCCCCGAACGCAACATCCGCGCCGACGCCCTCGACGAGTTCGTCTTCGACCAGATCCGAGCCGCGCTCACCCAGCCCGACCTGCTCCTCGCCGGTGAACAAGCAGTCGCGGTGACCACCCCGATCCCCGAGGACCAGCTGCTAGCCGCCGAGCTCGCCCGCCTGGACCGCAAGATCGACGCCGTTGAGGCCGAACGGCGACGCCTCCTCGACCTCTACCAAGCCGGGCTGGTCGAACTGGCAGAGCTTCGCCGCCGCGCCGCCGAGGTCGCCGCACGGCACCGCGAGCTGCAGACCAGACGAGCCAGCCTCGCCGACGAACGAACCGCCCTCGCCCGCGGCAATCAGCTCCGCCACCGAGTGCACGACTTCACCAGCCGGATCCGCGGCATCATCGACCAGCTCGACCCGGTCCAGAAACAACAACTACTACGGCTGCTGATCGAGGAAGTCCGCGTCACCGGCTGGCACCCTCGTCCTGGCCCTCCACGACCTCGCCACCGCATAGGGGACCCCATGAGCATCCTCGACCGCCTCGCCCGCTCCGACGCCCCGTTACTTACCGAGCTGG
>JAKEEW010000964.1 GCA_022616375.1 Sporichthyaceae bacterium | reverse complement strand
CCGAGGCCGCCGGCGACTAACATCAAAATATTACGATAGATTATAGACATCTAGACATTGCGATAGGTAAGCGGTCTAGAGTGCGGAAAACGGGCCTAGGTGCGACCCATGACGTGGGCGCTCGCCATGACCACGGGCTGCTCGGCCTCCTCAGTGGAGAGCAGTCCGATCTCGACCAGGTCCAGCGGGCTGACGAACCGCCCACCGAGGGGGAAGCCGCCGGAGCGGGCGACCGCGTCTCGCAGCGGCACGGCCCAGTGGTGCTCCAGCAGCACGAGCGCGGCAGCGGAGTCGTTCGGGATGTCGTCGATGACGTTCCAGGTCTGCTCCTCGGTGAACACCGACGCACCCCGGGCCGCTGCGCTCGCGCCGGCCTTGGCGCCGGCCCGCATACCCGCCTCACCGGCGGCGCCCAGGCCGATCAGCGCGCCGACCTTGCTGCCCACCTCGACCGCCTCATCGGTGGTGAGATTGCTCAGGCGGTCGACCTCGACCTCGCCCCGGGCACTCTTGCGTACCACGAGGGAGTCAATGACCCGTACCATATCGGCGTCGCGGAGTCGTTCCAGCTCATTGAGGATGTCACCGCTGAAGGTCGGGTGGGTGAACCCGAGTACCAACAGCTGCACCGGTCCTACCGTCATCGCGCTCTCATCCCTTCGTCAGCGTTTCTGCCTACTAGTCGGGCCTATTGCGTCAGATAACTTGACGATACAGCCGGCGCCCGAGCCCATGCAGGTCAACCGAAATGGCCGCGAAGACCCGGTCAGCCGGTAGCGTTCAGCCATGCGCCACGTCGGTCGACCGGCGACGTCGCTGGACCAGCGGCTGGTGGACCGCATGGCCACCGTCGAGTCACCCCTGCTCGACCGGGTGGTTCCCCGGCTGAGCGAGGCGGCGAACTTCGGCCGGCTGTGGCTAGGCGTGGCCGCGGTGCTGACGGCCACCGGGCGCCGCGACGCGGGTCGAGCGGCCGCCCGTGGGCTGGCCAGCCTGGCCCTGGCCAGCCTGGCCGCCAACGTCGTGGCCAAGACGGCGGTGGCGCGGGCTCGACCCGCCACCGGGTTGGTGCCCTCCGCGCGACGGCTGCGCCGGACGCCGGTGACCACGTCGTTCCCCTCTGGGCACTCGGCCTCGGCCGTGGCCTTCGCCTGCGGCGCCTCGGCGGAGCTTCCCATCCTCGCCATGCCGTTGGGGGCCCTGGCGGCTGCGGT
>JAKEEW010000963.1 GCA_022616375.1 Sporichthyaceae bacterium | reverse complement strand
GCAGCTCGTCATGGCCCGAGCCGGCGATGACGTCGCGTTCGGGCTGGAGAACCTGGGCGTACCGACCG
Source organism: Sporichthyaceae bacterium (assembly GCA_022616375.1). GTDB lineage: Bacteria > Actinomycetota > Actinomycetes > JAKEEW01 > JAKEEW01 > JAKEEW01. The sequence continues at coordinate 1,082 of JAKEEW010000963.1, read as the reverse complement.
CGGACATCTGGCCCCGGGTGGACGCGGTGCTGTCGGCGGTCGGCTTTCCCTACGGGCGCGAGCACCGCACCGAGACCCTCTCCGGCGGCGAACAGCAGCGGCTGGCGCTGGCCGGAGCGCTGGCGATGCGTCCGGACCTGCTGCTGCTGGACGAGCCCACCGCCAACCTGGACCCCGACGGGGCGGCGGTTGTCCGCGCCGCAGTGGCTGCGGCCGTGTCGGCGACCGGCGCCACCTTGCTCGTCATCGAGCACCGGGTCGCGCAGTGGGCTGATCTGGTAGACCGCGTCGTGGTCCTCGGCCCCGGTGGAGCGATCGCCGCCGACGGGCCGCCCCGCCGGGTCTTCGCTGAGCACGGCGCGGAGCTGACCCGGGCCGGCGTCTGGGTGCCCGAGCATCACCCGCCGCCCCAGCGCGCTGGCAGTCCCGCGGGCGCCACGCTGGTGACCGGGCAGGGCCTGGGCCTGACCCACGCCGGCTCGACCGCCCCCGCGCTGTCCGATGTGGATTTAGCGGTACGGGCAGGGCGGCTGATCGCCATTGCCGGGCCGAACGGGGCCGGCAAGTCCACCCTCGGCCTCATCCTCGCCGGTCTGCTCGCCCCGTCGACGGGCACGCTGTCGGCCAGCGCGGAGCTGGCCGGGCGCGACGCCGCCCGCCCGCCCCACCGCTGGCCGGCCGCCCGGTTGGCCACCCGGATCGGCTCGGTCTTCCAGAATCCTGAACATCAGTTCGTGACGGCCCGGGTACGACATGAGCTGGCCATCGGCCCACGCCGGGTTGGCCGGTCCACCCGTGCGACAGCGGCCATCGTCGATGACCTGCTGACCCGGCTACGGTTGGATCATCTCGCCCAGGCCAACCCGTACACGCTCTCCGGTGGGGAGCAGCGACGGCTCAGCGTGGCCACCGCGCTGGCCACGGCTCCCGCGGTGCTGGTCCTCGACGAGCCGACGTTCGGCCAGGACCTGCGCACGTGGACCGAGCTGGTGGACCTCGTGGCCGGCCTGCGGGACAGCGGTGCCGGCGTCGTCGTGGTCACCCACGACGCTGCCTTTGTCGATACCCTCGCCGACGAGACG
>JAKEEW010000962.1 GCA_022616375.1 Sporichthyaceae bacterium | reverse complement strand
CCGAGCTGATCCTGGCCAAACACCGCAACGGCCCGACCGGGACCTTCAAGCTCGCGTTTCACAAACAGTACACCCGCTTCGAGAACTACTCCGACCGTGAGCCCGACGGTGGCCGGTAAAGCGTCGATTTTCCGGTGCAGCGAATGTGGCGTCGATCAGCCCAAATGGTCGGGGCGGTGTGAGAGTTGTGGCGCCTGGAACAGTCTGGTGGAAGAACCGGTCGGGCGGCCGGGCGGGCCGGCGTTCAAGGGTGGTCGGGGACGGAGCCCGTTGACCGCCCGTCTGCCCGTCCGCCTGTCCGACCTGGGGGCGGCGAAGGTGGGGCGGTGGTCCACCGGCCTCCACGAGCTGGATTTCGTGCTCGGTGGCGGCATCGTGCCGGGATCCCTGGTCCTGGTCGGCGGTGAGCCCGGGATCGGCAAGTCGACGCTGTTGCTGCAAGCTGCCGCGCGACTCGAAGCCCAGGGGGTCGCCGTGCTGTACGCGGCAGGTGAAGAGTCGATCGAGCAGATCAGGCTCCGGGCCGACCGGCTGTCGGAGAACACCGGTGGAGTGCGGGTCCTCCCCGAGGTCCGGCTCGACGCCATTACCGAAGCCGCCACACGGATGCCGGCACAGGTGGTGATCGTCGACTCGATCCAGACGGTCTACACCGACGACCTCGAGGGCGCACCGGGTAATGTCGGCCAGGTCCGGGAATGCGCCGGCCGCCTGATGCGCTTCGCCAAGGACACCGGCGCGGCGGCCATTCTGGTCGGCCATGTGACCCGGGCCGGCGGCATCGCCGGACCCAAGACGCTCGAGCACATCGTCGATACGGTGGTCTACTTCGAGGGTGAGCCCGGCGGGGGCTTTCGGGTACTTCGCGCGGTGAAGAACCGGTTCGGCTCGGTGGACGAGGTGGGAGTCTTCGAGATGACCGCCGCCGGGCTCCGGCCGGTGGACAACCCCTCGGCGGCCTTCCTGTCCGGCCGGGACTCGGCGGCGGCGGGCTCGGCGGTGACTCCGCTCATGGAGGGGACCCGGCCGGTGCTGGTTGAAGTGCAGGCCCTGGCGGCGCGGGCCGGGTTCGGTACCCCCCAGCGGGTCGCGACCGGGCTCGATCAGAAGCGACTGGCGCTGTTGCTCGCGGTGCTCGAGCGGCGGGCCGGGCTGCCGTTCCACGATCTCGACGTGTTCCTGAAT
>JAKEEW010000961.1 GCA_022616375.1 Sporichthyaceae bacterium | reverse complement strand
GGTTGTCTGGCGCCGACTCGGCGGGGCCGCGCCGCTGGGCTGGCTTGCCGAGCGCATGATCACACGGTCGTCCAACCTCGCGGCGAACCTGGTCCTCGAGCGAGTCGGGCTCGAGCGGGTGGCGATGGTCTGGCGCAGTGTAGGGGCGAGGGTGAGCCGCGTCGGCAGAGGGATCGGCGACATGGCGGCCGCCGACGCCGGTATCACCAATGAGGTGAGCGCGGCCGACCTCGCCGCACTATTCAGCGCAGTCACGACCGGGCGGCTCGGGCGCAATGAGGCGGTGCTCGGCACGCTGCTCGCGCAGGAGCGCACTGAGGACCTGGCCGCAGGACTGCCGCCCGGCACCCGGGTCGCGCACAAGAACGGGTGGGTCAAGGGAGTCCGGCACGCGGCCGGGGTGGTGTTCCCCGACGATGCGCCACCGTTCGTGCTCGCGGTCTGCGCCACCACCCCGCTGGCGGTCAATCGGCCCGGTGACGACGCGTGCCGGCTCATCCGTACCGTGGCCGCTGCCGCATGGCAGGACCGGGACGAGATCGCCGGCGGGTCGGCCAGACCTGTCTAGGGGATGTGGAAGGGCTGGACGACGCTCGCAGCGTCAAGGTTGGTTGGCTTGGTCCGGGGTCGGCTAGGCTCGACGCTCCCCCGACCCCGCGAGGTACCACCCTATGCCGACGTCGCGCGTGATTGTGATCCTGTATGCCTTCGCCGCGACCGCGCATGTCATGGCGACGGCGGCCGGGCCGGCAAGCCTGGCGTGGGCGACGGCTCCGCTCCTGATGCCGCTGCTCGTCGGCGTCGTGATCTTCGGGGCCACCGAAACCGGGCAACGGCCAACCCGGTGGCTGCTCGCCGGACTGTTCCTGGCCACCGCCGCCGACGTGACGTCGCTCGCCGGACCTGCCGCCGTCCGCTTGATCGTTCTCGTGGCATCCCTAGCGTGCTACGCCATCGCGGCCGTTACGGCCCGACGGTGGGCAGGGCTAGAGTGGGGGCTTGGCTTCGTACTGCTGATGCTCTCTGGGGCGCTGCTTGCGGCACGGCTGAGCGACCCCTTGTCGTTGAGCGTCCCCGCGGTGCTGCCCACGCTGGCCTACGTCGTCGGTCAGGTGCTCGTGGTGACCGGCTGGACCCGCCGGTCGATGGGAACACCGCGGGTGCCCCGCCCACGTACGCCGATTGGGGCCTTCACTCGTCGGTGAGCATGACGTCCCGAAGACGCTTGAGATCGTCGTCGGTCAGCCCGAGCCCGTCGCGCAGGTATCCATCCATCCCGCCGTAGCACCGGTCGGCCTCGAGGAAGGCGGCCTCGAGGTACTCGAGCCGGACCTCCAGCAGTGGCAAGAGAATTTCGGGCTGGTCGATCC
>JAKEEW010000960.1 GCA_022616375.1 Sporichthyaceae bacterium | reverse complement strand
GGGGCTCGCTGGCGCTCGCTCCTCACGCTCGCGTCTGCACACTGATTCGGGACATGAAGGGTCCCCTCCTTGCGCCCTGACGCACGAGCCGACGCCCGGGTGCCAAGATGGCGTAGTGAGCACTCGCGCGCTGGTGATCCTGCGCCACGCCAAGGCGGCCAACCCGGAGGCGACCGCGGATCGAGACCGCCCGCTGACCGACCGTGGGCATGCCGATGCGGCCGCGGCGGGTAGCTGGCTCAATGCCGGTGGCCTGAGCCCGGATCTGGTGCTGTGTTCGCCATCCCGGCGGACCAAACAGACCTGGCATGGTGTCGCGCTAGGGTTGTCCTCGGCGCCGCGGGTGCACTTTGACGAGGCGATATATGGCGGCTCGGTACGGAGCTTGCTGGCCGTGGTGCGATCTGCCGACGACGACGCATCGACCGTGCTGCTGATCGGACACAACCCCGGACTCTCGCAACTCTCCAGCCTGCTGGGCTCCGCTTCGGACGCGGCGACCGACAACGAGGAGGATGGGTTAAAGACAGCTGGGATCGCGGTGCACACCTGGGACGGCGGCTGGGTCGACTGTGGACCCGGGGCCGCTCCCCGGACCAACGCTCATACTGCCCGCGGCTGACGTGACGGTCGGATAGGCGACGCTGGCCGGCGACCTCACACCGGCTTCATGTGGCCGTCGCGAGGCTCCGGGCATGACCACTCGTAGCCGGATGCCGAGCATCGTTGCCGGCCTCTTCCTTACCCTGGCGCTGGCGGCCGCCGCCGGCTGCGCAGCAAAGTCCCCGAACGTGCCCGCAGCGCCGCCGCCGGGCGACCCCGGTGACGGGCAGTTCGGCGAGGTCGAGGCCACGCCGAGCCTGATCCCCACGCCGACCGAGCCGCCAGCGCCGGACCCGTCGCCCACGACGCTCGGGCCGGGCGTGATCCTGACCATCAATCCCAACTTCCAGTTCCTGCTCTGGCCGTCGCCGCCGGACTGCGTCACGTACGACCCGGCCAGTGCGGGGATCGTGACGCTGCTCGCCATCGCCCCAGCGACGCCGATCTACCAGGTCAAGGCCGGCTCCACCGTGATCCTGTCGTTCAAGCGGCTGGTCGACGCCC
>JAKEEW010000959.1 GCA_022616375.1 Sporichthyaceae bacterium | reverse complement strand
TGGTGATCGCGCTCCACGGCCGGACCGCGGGCGGGACGATGGCCGGGAACGGCGGCCACCACGGTGGCGAGGGCGGCGGCGCCGGCGGTAGCGGGGACGGCGTCCACGACGTGGAGAGCCCGGTGGTAGTCAGGAATACCTTGATCGCCACGTTGACGAGCAGCCGTAGCAGGTTGCCAATGTGGTCTCCGAGAATGTGCAGCGCAGGGCCGATCTTGGTGATCGGGTGGTGCACGATCGATTCCTCGGCGACCGCCTTGATGTTCTCCCAACCCCTGGTCAGGGCTGAGCCGGCGGTGCTGCCAACCTTCAGGAACGCGTCGCCGGCGGCTCCGAACCCGGTGCGGAATGCGGCACCGAGGCCGGCGAACGCGCCGAGGAGCCGGACGCCGAGGACCGCGATGACGCTGCGTCCCCGTGCCGGGGCGAACAGCTCACGCAGCGGGTCGACCAGCGACCCCACCGCTTCGACGATCCCCCCGCCCAGCTCGCGGACGATCTGGCCGAGCCAGAAGATCGCTCGGGCCGCCGCCGGCAGCACCGGCGCCACCCTGGTCAGCAGCCAGGCCGCCGCGCCGAACAGGTGCGGGATGAGTTTGGCCAGGCCGTCGGCGGCGGCCAGGAACCCACGGAGCACCGGGTTGCGGACCTCCTCCCGCGGTCCGGTCAGCTGCCGCCAGAAATCCGCGACCGGACCGGCCAGTTCGGTCACCACGGCGTAGAAGTCGGCGAGCGCGCGGGTGGTCTCCCGTACCGTCGGCACAGTCGCCGCCCACACCGGCGCCAGCGCGGCCGCGGCCAGCGGGAGGATGCCGACCGTGGCGAGGTTGACCACGGCGAGGTACCACCGCTTGGCCCCGGAGGTCAGGTAGCTGATGCTGATGGCAATCTGCGCGAACGGCGAGAAGGTCATGCCGGCCAACGTCCCGACCACCCCGGACACGGTCTCGCCGGCCATCCCTTCGTCGACCGGGGTGGCCGGCTGGAGCCTCCGCACACCGGCTGCCTTCGCAAGCAGCTCGCGCAGGTTCACCAGCGACACCCGCAACGCGTTGCCGTTCGTGGGCACCCTCGGCCCGAACCAGCTCACCAGATACGCGGTGCGCATCCGCTGGCCAACCAGGGCGATCCGGTCCCCGACGTCCGCCCACGGCGCTAGCCGAGGCGTCCGGGCGATCAGCGGCCGGAACGTCTCCTGAAGCAGCAGCGCCAGCGGCATGGTCAGCGTCCGCCTTGGTTCTCGATCTGGGCGTTCTCACGCTCGATCTGGTCGACCAGCAGGCGTACGAACGCCCGCCGCTCGTCCGAGTCGAGCGACATCAGCTCCTGCCAGGACCAGTGCAGGTGGTAGGCGAGGAAGAAGATCTCCTGCCGGAGCCCGTCGAGGCTCAGGCCGGCGACAAAAATGGGATAGATCCAAACTGGCCGTGAACATCGTCCCGCAGGCCGCGCACTCGTGCCGGCGCACCAGGTCGACGCCGGGTGCGGCGTCCTCCAGCGCCCGGTCGATGCGGCGCCGGTCCGACATCGTCAGCTCACTCATGATCTTCGGGCCGAGGCCCTCGAGCCGCGGTGTCGGCAGGTCGCCCAGGCTCCGTACGCAGCGGGCCAGCAGCGCGTTCTTACCCAGCGAGGGGTTCTCCCGCATCTGGCCGGCCACCGCCTCCTCATCCGCCCCGGTCGGCAGCCGCAGCGTGATCGCGGTGTGGACCTGGCCGTCCCGGTCGACGTAGCCGTCCTCCAGCTCCAGCGCCACCTCGGCCGCACCGTCGCCGTTGGACCAGTCCACGGTCTTGACCGGCAGTGCGTCGAGGTCCTCGGTGACGTGGGTGGTCTCGCCGCAGGACGGGCAGGTGTACGAGGCCTCGAGCTCCGGGCCGAACGTGATGCTGCGTAGCTTGAGCAGCAGGAAGTTGCGGTCCGCCGAGTACATCCGCGCCACCGGGCCGCGGCCGTTGGACTCGAGACCGCCGAGCCGGGTGATGCAGCTCCACAGCAGCTCGGTGACCAGCTTGCCGCCATTGCGCTGGTACCTGCGGTCGGCGAGGATCGCCTCCTCCTTGCCGGTCATCTTGCGCAGGCACACCTCGCGGTGGGTGACGCCGGGGCGACGTCCGAGCTAGCCGGGGACCTTGGGGCTAATCCGCGCTCGGTCGGGCCGTCCAGGTCCGGCTCGATGTAGATGACCGTCGCGATCGGAAC
>JAKEEW010000167.1 GCA_022616375.1 Sporichthyaceae bacterium | reverse complement strand
GCGTCCGGTGCGGGATCAGCGTCCGGTGCGGGATCAGCGTCCGGTGCGGGATCGGCGTCCGGTGCGGGATCAGCGTCCGGTGCGGGCCCGGTCTCGGCCACCGGTTTGGCGGTTGCCAGCAGGTCGGCAGCGGCCCGCACGGTGGGGAGCGCGAGCAGCGCACCCGCGCCCGGCCCGAGCCGGTGCGGCTCACCGCCTGCCGCGGGCAGCCCCATCCGGTCCAGCGCTTTCTGGTGCGCCGGGTCCGCGCTGCTCGGCCCGGCCAGCCACCATTCGACGCTGCGGTACCCGATCCGCTGCCCGACCAGCCCGGCCGCGGCGGCGGCCAGGCCGTCCACGATGACCGGGGTGCGCCGGACCGCGGCCTGCACCAGGAAGCCGGTCAGCGCCGCGAAGTCGGCGCCGCCGGCGGTGGCCAGCAACTGCATCTGGTTGGCCAGCACCGGCCGGGCTCGGCGGGCCGCGTCCCGCACGATCGCGCACTTGCGTATCCAAGCGCGGTCGTCGATGCCGGATCCGCGCCCGGTGATGGCCGCCGCGTCGGTGCGGGTCAGGACGGCGGCGAGCACCGCGGCCGGGGTCGATGCGGCCACTCCGACCAGGCTGGTGAGCAGCAGATCCGCCCCGCTGTCCACCTCGCCGTCGGCGATCGCGACGCCGGCCAGGAAGGCCCGCTCGGCGACGTCGAGCGGCAGCGCGTCCTCGATGTCGATCCGGCCGGAGCCGCGGCCCACCTTGTACTGCACGTCGGCCGGCGGCAGCGCGTCCGCCAGATCGTCGTCCACGGCCAGGTCAAGCACCCGGACCCCGACCTGCGCGGACCGGGCGAGCGTGCCGATCGGGCCGGCGCCGGCGGCGATCTCGCGGACCGCGGCCGCGGTCCGGCCGAGGGGCTGGGCCGACACCCCGGCCGCGGCTACGCCATGATCGCCGGCGAACAGCACGAGCCGGGATCGCTCGAACGGTCGGGTCGGGAACTGATCTTGGGCACCGGCCAGCCAGGCGGCCAGCTCGTCGAACCGGCCGGGGGCGCCCAGCCAGGCCTGCCCTGGCCCGGCCTGACTGCGCAGCCAACACCGGGCCGCCTCCCGGGCCGCCCGGCTGGGCGCGGGGATCCGGGGGCCGTACTCGCCGAGGTCCACGGTTGCCATTGGCTCGCGAGCCTACTGACTGCGGCCGGCGGAGCTGCGGCCGACGGAGCTGCGTCCGGCGGTGCCGCGTTCGGCGGCACCGGCTAGAGCCGGAGCTCGCGCCCGGCGACCACCAGGATGACCTCGTCGCTGACCGCGGCCACCCGCTGGTTGAGCCAGCCGAGCTCATCGCGGAACCGGCGGCCGGAGGCGGTGTCCGGGACCACGCCCATCCCGATCTCGTTGCTGACCGCGACCACGTCCACGGTGGCCGCGGCCCAGGCCGCTACCAGCTCGTCGATCCGGGCCCGCACCAGGTCCTTGGCGCGGCCCTGCGACCAGGCCCGGTCGTCCCAGCCGCCGGCCTCGTCCAGCACCGCGGTCAGCCACAGGGTCAGGCAGTCCACCAGCACCGGTCCGGTAGCGCCGGCGAGCACCGAGGCGACGTCGACGGTCTCCACCGTGCGCCAGTGTGCGGGCCTGGCCGCGCGGTGGGCGGCGATCCGTTCCACCCATTCCGGATCGTCCGGCCGGTCACCGCCGGTGGCCACGTAGCTGACCCGGCTGTCCGGGGAGAACCGGCGCTCCGCGGCCGCCGACTTACCCGATCTGGCACCGCCGAGGATGAGGACCCGACGGCCCGGCGCTGCGGTCATGAGCCGATACTCTCCCACCAACCAGGCAGGTAGGGCGGGCGGAGGTGCGGTTCATGCCGTGGATCTGGCGGTACGAGGACGGCAAGGGCACGCCGGTCACCGAAACCGACCTACCGGCGCCCGAGTTCCCTACCCAGGCGGACGCCGAGAGCTGGCTCGGGGAGAACTGGCGGGATCTGCTCGACGGCGGCGTCGACCAGGTGAGCCTGCTCAACGGCGACGTCGTGGTGTACGGCCCGATGGGCTTGCGTCCGGCCGGCTAAGCCCCGCGGACCGCGCCGGCGAGCTGAGCCGGCGGGCCGAGCCCGCGACGCTGAGCTGGGCGCAACGAGCTACGGCCGCCGGCGCGGGCTCCGGGTCCGAGCCGGGTCGCTGATCATCACCGGATCCAGGACCTCGTCGATCGCCTTGAGCAGCTCGGGCTCGAGCCGGACCCCGGCCGCCTTGACGTTCTCGGTAACCTGCTCCGGTCTGGACGCGCCGATGATCGCTGCCGACACGTTCGAGTTCTGCAGCACCCAGGCGATCGCCAGCTGAGCCAGGCTGAGCCCGGCCTGGTCGGCGACCGGGCGCAGCTGCTGCACCCGGGTCAGCACGTCGTCGGACAACCATTCCTCGATGAAGCCGGCACCACCGGACTCGTCGGTCGCCCGGGAATCGGCCGGCGGTGGCTGACCGGGCAGGTACTTGCCGGTCAGCACGCCCTGGGCAATCGGCGACCAGACGATCTGGCCGATGCCGAATGCGGCGCAGGTCGGGATCACCTCGGCCTCGATCACCCGCCAGAGCATCGAGTACTGCGGCTGGCTGGAGACCAGCTGGATACGCAGCTCCTTGGCCAGCGCGGCAGCCGCCTCGATCTCGTCGGCGCGCCACTCGGACACACCCAGGTAGAGCGCCTTTCCGGCCCGCACGACGTCGGCGAACGCCTCCATCGTCTCCTCGAGCGGGGTCGCGTAGTCGTAGCGGTGGGCCTGGTAGAGATCGACGTAGTCGGTCTGCAGCCGGCGCAGCGAGCCGTTGATCGACTCCATGATGTGCTTGCGCGACAGCCCACGGTCGTTGTGGCCGTCACCGGTCGGCCAGTACACCTTGGTGAGGATTTCCAGCGACTCCCGGCGCTGGCCGGCCAGCGCACGGCCGAGCACCGCCTCGGCCCGGGTGCCGGCATAGACGTCGGCGGTGTCGAACGTTGTGATTCCGCTGTCCAGGGCGGCCCGCACACACGCCAGCGCGGCCTCCTCAGCGACCTGGGATCCGTGCGTGATCCAGTTGCCGTACGCAATCTCGCTGATAATCAGGCCGCTGCACCCGAGGTGTCGAAACTCCATACCGCGGAGCTTAACCAGCCCGCGGATCCCGCGGTCCACGCGTACCGGCGGTTTGTCAGTGCTTGGCCGGCACGACCGGTGCGCCGCGCTTGATCTGAGGCTTGGGGAAGCGCATGAACCGCAGCTGCAGGCTGCGCATCACCGCATACAGCGTCACGCCCTTGGTGCTCTCGCCGGGGAAGTGGGTAGCGAGCTCGCGCTTGAGCCGGCGGTTGAGAATCATCAGGTCGACCACGATCAGCAGCATCATCAGGTAGAACGCGAGGCTGGTGATGGTGACCATGAGTGCGCTGCGGGCACCGATCCAGTTCGCCATGAAGCTGAGCACCGCGAACGGGAGCAGGAACTGGGCGAACGACGGGCGCGAGTCGACGAAATCACGCACGTAGCGCCGCACCGGGCCCTTGTCCCGTGGGTGCATGTACGCCTCCTGACCGCGGGCCATGCCCTGCCGGACCTCGAGCCGGCGCGCCCTGGCCTGCTCTCGCTGCTGCCGCACTGCCTCCTTGCGGGTCTTGGGCGGCGGCATGGCGGCCTGCCGGCGGGCGCTCTGGGCGTCCCGCCGTTTGGGGGTCGGTCGACCCTTCCCGCCCGGCCGGCCCGGCGCGCCAGTGGCGTCCTGAGGCTCGGCTGCGGTGAGATCCGGGGTGGGCTCCTGGGCACTGCGGCGTCCAAACACGCGTTCAGGGTACGAGACGACTCCCGCCAGGCGGCACATCGGCTTAGTGTGGAGATCGCATCGACACGAAGGGGCAGGCGCAACTCCATGAGCGTCATGAAGCGAATGGCGATGATCTTCAAGGCCAAGGCCAACAAGGCCGTCGACCGGATGGAAGATCCTCGCGAGACCCTCGACTACTCCTACCAGCGACAGCTCGAGCTGCTGCAGAAGGTTCGCCGCGGGGTGGCCGACGTGGCGACCTCACGCAAGCGGCTCGAACTGCAGATCAACCAGCTCGAGAAACAGGCCGACAAGCTGGAGGGCCAGGGCCGGCAGGCCCTTGCGGCCGGCCGCGAGGATCTCGCCAGGGAGGCGCTGACCCGCCGCTCCGGCGTGCATCAGCAGCTGACCGATCTCCAGGGCCAGTACGCCAACCTGCAGGCCGAGGAAGAGAAGCTCACCACGGCCTCGCAGCGGCTCCAGGCCAAGATCGAAGCCTTCCGGACCAAGAAGGAAACGATCAAGGCCACGTATACCGCCGCCGAAGCCCAGACCCGGATCAACGAGGCGTTCTCCGGGGTCTCCGAGGAGATGAGCGACGTCGGCCTCGCGGTGCAGCGGGCCGAGGACAAGACCCTGCAGATGCAGGCCAGGGCCGGAGCGATCGATGAGCTGATCAACTCTGGCGTGCTCGACGACGCATCCGGTACCGCCAAGGACGACATCGCCGCCGAGCTGGAGCGGATGTCCAGCTCGTCCGAGGTCGAGCTGGAGCTGGCCCGGATGAAGAAGGAGCTCGGCGGGGGCCCGGATCGCAAGGAGCTCGACGCGGCCGATCCCGCGGAGGCCGAGCAGGCCAGGTCGGCGAAGCAGGAGGAGACCCGATGATCATCCGGATCATGGGCGAAGGCCAGTACGAGGTCGCGGACAGCCAGCTCGATGCGCTCAACGCGCTGGACTCGCAGCTGACCGCGGCCGTCGAGGCCGGTGACGAGGCGGGCTTCCGGTCCGCGCTGGACACGCTGCTGGCCAAGGTGCGCGAGAGCGGCACCGCGCTGCCCGATGACGCGCTGGAATCCAGCGATGCCGTGCTGCCGGCCGCGGATGTCGACCTCGACGACGTGACGGCGATGCTCAGCGACGAGGGCCTGGTCCCGGGCTGAGCGCGGCGGGAACGACTATCCCGCGGGTGCCCTGGTCAGACCGCCGGGCACCCGTGGCGTGAGCGGGACGTTGGCAGCGATATGAGCACACTGCGGATCCGGCCGGACCGGGGGCTCGTGACCCGGATGCTGTTGACGATGTTCCTGCTCGGGCTCGTCTACGTCATCTTCGTGGTGGCGCTGTCGTTCTCCGGCATCCCTTGGTATGCCGTCGTGGTCATCGCGGTCGGCGTGTTCGCGGTCCAGTACTACTTCAGCGACCGGATCGCGCTGTATGCGATGCACGCCCGCGTGGTCTCCCCGCAGCAGGAGCCGCAGCTGCACGCGATCGTGGACCGGCTGGTCGCGCTGACCGACGCGCCGAAGCCACGCGTCGCGATCGCGGATTCCGACGTGCCCAACGCGTTCGCCACCGGGCGCAGTCCGAAGCATTCGGTGGTGTGCGTGACCACCGGGCTGCTGCGCCGGCTGGAGCCGTCCGAGCTCGAAGGCGTGCTGGCGCACGAGCTGGCGCACGTCGCGCACAAGGATGTCGCGGTGATGACGATCGCCTCGGTGCTCGGCGTGCTCGCCGGGTTCCTGACCCGGATGGCGCTCTACACCCGGCTCCCGGTCGGTCGCGGTCGCGACAACAACACGGCCGCCGCGTTCTTCGTCGTGGTGGTGGTGAGCGCGCTGGTCTACGCGGTCAGCTTCGTGCTGATTCGGGCGCTGTCCCGGTATCGCGAGCTGGCCGCCGACCACGCCGGTGCGATGGTGACCGGCGCACCCTCGCAGCTGGCCTCGGCGTTGGTGAAGGTGTCCGGCGAGATGGCGCGGATCCCGACCCGGGATCTGCGCGCGGCCGAGCCGTTCAACGCGTTCTTCTTCGTGCCGGCGCTCGCCTCCGGGTTCAGCCTGTCCACCCTGTTCGCCACCCACCCGCCGCTCGAGGTTCGGCTGGACCGGCTCGGCCAGCTGTCGGCCCAGCTCGGCGGCCCGGCCTAGGCTCTGCGGCGTGGGTTTCCTCGATGCGCTGCTCGGCCGGTCCAAGCCGAAGCGGGCCGACCTCGACCAGCTGTTCGCGGTGCCGTCGGCGGCGATCACGCTGGCGACCGCCGGGTTCACCCCCACCGGGATCGGCTCGGTGTGCTTCAAGGCGGCCGAGGGCGGCCCGTTCGCGCAGACCGAGGCCGACATTCGCGCGCTGCTGGACGTGGACGAGGGCCCACCGGTCGAGCTGACCAAGGACTCGTACGGCTACACCTGGCTGGTGGTCCGGCACCATCCGGACGACGTGGCCGGGTTGGTGACCGATCTGCATGCGGTCAACCTGTCGTTGCAGGACGCCGGGTTCGGGCCGTCGCTGCTGTGCTCGCTCGCGGTGTTCGAGGGCACCGTGGGCGGTCAGACGCGCCGGCTGGGGCTGGTCTACCTGTACAAGCGCGGCACGTTCTACCCGTTCGTGCCGTCGCCCGGCGGGGGTGAGAGCCGGGACAACGCGCTCGAGCTGCAGGTGCGCGGGCTGCTCGGCAACGATCTGCGGGTCGAGCCCGATCTGTCGCGGTGGTTCCCGGTCTGGGGCGCGCCCGGGCTGTAACCCGGTCCCGCCTCGCGCCGGTGCCCGGCGCCCCCGGCTAGGGTGTGTCTCCCAAGTCGTCGGCGGCGCGGATCGCCGCCCAGGCGACGACCGGCTGCGAAGTCGAGAGTCGCCATAGCTCCACTATCGACTCCTC
>JAKEEW010000958.1 GCA_022616375.1 Sporichthyaceae bacterium | reverse complement strand
TGACGGCTCCGTTTCCTCGAACGTCGCCGAGATCTGCCAGCTCGCCAGGAACAGCGGCGCGGCTGTTGTCGGCGTGACCGGATTCGACGGCGGACGCGTAGCAGAGCTGGCCACCGTGCACATCAACGTGCCCGTATCCGACGAGCCGACGGCCACGCCGCTCATCGAATCGGTGCACGTCCTGGTCCATCACGCGCTCTGCCTAGGGGTGCGGGACCGAATTCTCGGTGCGGCGCGGTGAGCGGGGAGCCGGTCGCGGTCATCGGTCTGTGGCATCTGGGTTCCGTGGCGGCCGCCGGCTGGGCCGCTCTGGACCGTCAGGTCACTGCCTGGGATCCGGATCCCGCCCTACGGGACATGCTTCGCGCTGGTCGGGGTCCGGTCACCGAGCCCAGGCTCGACGAGCTGCTCGCCGAGGGCGGTCGCCGTGGCCGGCTCACGGTGACCGACACACCCGGCGATGCCATCCGCGGGCGGCCTGTGGTGCACGTCGCATTCGACAGCCGGGTCGACGAGCACGGACGCGTGGCCGACGACCGCATCGCGGCAGCGGTTGACGAGGTCGCGCGCGCCGGTGCGCCCGGGTGCCTGCTCATGCTTGGCAGTCAGGTTCGGATCGGTACCGGGCGCGAACTGCGCGGAAGGCTATGCAAGGCCGGGCGGGGCGACGTGCGGTTAGCGTACGTGCCCGAGAACCTGCGCCTGGGTGGCGCGGTGGCGGACTTTCTGCACCCATCGCGGCTCGTCGTCGGCGTCGACGACGAGCCCTCGTGGATCGCCGCCGAGGCGGCTGTGGCCGGCATCGAGACTCCGGCGCTGATCCGCATGGACCTGCCGTCGGCCGAAATGGTAAAGCATGCCACGAACGCCTATCTGGGGTTGTGCATCGCGTTCGCCAACGAGCTCGCCTACATCGGCTCCACCCACGGGGCGCGCTCCGCCGACGTGATCGCAGCGCTGCGCGCCGACCCACGCGTGTCGCCGCTGGCCCCGCTGCGGCCCGGCGAGGCGTTCTCTGGCGCAACGCTGCGCCGCGACCTCCGCGCGCTCGCTGACGCGTCCGGCGCCGGCCCCAACCTGTTCGCCGAGGTGCTAGCGGTCAACGAGCACCACGCCGGTCGACTGCTGGAAGTGCTTCGCGAGGAGCTGGGTGGTCTAGCCGGCCGGCGCCTGGCCGTGCTCGGCCTAGCGTACAAGGCCGGCACCTCCACGCTGCGGGATAGCCTGCCGGTATGGCTGATCCGCCGGATGCTCGACGAGGGCGCGGCCGAGGTACGCGGCTACGACCTGTTCGCCGAGCCGGTGCCGGACCCGCCGGCAGGCTTCCGGCGCGCAGCCACGCTCGCCGAATGCGTGGCGTCGGCCGACGCAGTCGTCGTGCTCAGCGCGATTGCCGACGCCACCGGGTTGGTCTGGCTGGACCTGCCGGGGAGGCCGCGCCTCGCCGTGGACGGATGCGGCGCGCTCGACGCCGCTCGGGTCCGCGCGGCCGGCTGGCGCTACCGGGGCGTCGGCTGACCCGGGCCCTCGGCCAGGTGCCGGGCCAGGTATTCGGCGAACCGACGCGGGGTGTCGAAGTTGGCCAGGGAGAGGTCCGCCGGGTCCACCTCGACGCCGTACTGGATCTCCGCCCACCCGAGGATCGTCATCAGCCGCACTGAGTCGAGTCGACCGCTACTGAACAACCGCTCGTCGGCGGTAACCGGTTCACCGATCAGGCCCGCGAACCTGTCGCACAGCTCGACGAGGATGGCGCTCACACCGTCAGCCATGTCCGGTCCCGACTGGCCTGGTACGCCCGCTCGACCACGCCCAGCGCAGTGACCCCGGGATGCGGGCGCTGCGACACCTCGCCGTCGCGCACGCGGCGCACGAAGTCGTCGAGCTCCCGCCGCCACGACTGGTCCGACCCCCGGAACGTCGTGGTCTCGACGGCGAACGGGCCGTCGGTCCGCCGCCAAACCGAGAACCGTTCATCGCCGTATGCGCCGCCTAGCCCTTCGGCCACCGCGACCGCCTGTTCGGCGCACAGCTCCAGCCGGAACAGATTGACCCATTGGGTCAGCGAGGAGTGGATGTCCACCAGCACGTTGCCGACTCGCAGCAGCACCACCGCATTGTCCTCCAGCGGCGCGATCGGCCAGGAGGACGTTGCGCATGCGGCGGTCACCTCGGTCACCGGGCCGAGCAGCCACTGTGCCAGGTCGACCGCGTGGATGCCCTGCTCCATCAGGTGACCCCCGGACACGACCGCGGGGTCGCAGCGCCACTCGCGCTCGTAGCCGGGCCGGCCCGCGATGCCGTAGGCGCAGCGCAGGGCGTACGGTGCGCCCAGCGTGCCGTTGGTGAGCGCCTCGCGCAGACGCTGCAGGGCCGGGTGGAAGCGATGGTTGAACCCGCACGCCACGACGATCCCGGCCCCCTCCCCGGCCCGCGCCATCTCGGCCGCCTCGGTGGAGGTGCGCGCCATCGGCTTCTCGCACAGCACATGCCGGCCGGCCGCCACGGCCGCGAGGGTGATCTCGTGGTGGGAGTCGGGTGGTGTGCACACCACCACCGCGTCGACATCCTCAGCGGCGATTGCGTCCCGCCAGTGCCGGACCGCCCGGCCGCCGTGCGCCCGGGCCAGCTCCCGCGCCGCGTCCGGATGCTTGCTCGCCACGACCGTGAGCGTGGCCGACTCCATCCCTTCCAGGGCCAGGGCTCGGCGGTGACCTT
>JAKEEW010000957.1 GCA_022616375.1 Sporichthyaceae bacterium | reverse complement strand
GTAGCCCGGGCAGGCCGAGGATGGTCCGCTGCCGGGTCATCGCGCCGATCGCCAGCCGGTCGCCGTCGTCGCGGAGGTCCTCCAGCCCGCGCACACGGTTCAGGTCGACCAGCACGCCCGGCGCGGCCAGCCGGAACGCGAGCAGCGGGGCGAGGCTCTGGCCGCCGGCGAGCAGCTTGGCCTCGTCGCCGTGCTCGGCGAGCAGCGCGACCGCCTCGTCGAGCGTGGCCGGCGCGGCGTACGCGAAGGGTGGTGGTTTCACCGTGCCGCCTTCGGTTTCGGTCTCAAGTCTCGGGATGTGCCTGGTCCCTGCTCAATCCTTTGCTCAGTCCTTGCGGACCCGCTCCCACAGGTCGCCGAAGACCTCCCGCAGGTCGACCTGGTCGACGCCGGGCGTCGAGATCTCCTGCGGGTAGTTGGCCTTGCGGGTCGCGTCGATGCCGACCTTGGTGACCAGGTGCGAGCCGCCGGCCGGGTCGTAGGAGGCCGGGTCGAGCGGGGAGCCGCGCGAATGGGTGACCACGAAGGCGTCGGTGTCCCAGCGGACCCGCGTGGCGATCGCGTGCCACACGTCGGCGTCGTTGGTGATGTCGACGTCGTCGTCGACCACCACCACGTACTTCAGGAACGGGTCGGCGGTGAAGGCGGCCATCGCGGCGTTCTTGGGGTCGCCTTCGATCAGCTTCTCCATCTGCACGTAGCAGATGTAGCGCGAGCGGCCGGACGGCGGCACGTACACCGCCTTGACCGCGCCGCTGGCGATGCGGCAGGTCTTGTAGATCTGGCTGTTGCGGGTCACGCCCGACAGCAGCAGGTTGTCGCGGTGCCCCACGAACGAGCTGTGGTAGTGGGCGCCCCGGCGCATGGTGATGGCCTTGACGTGGACCACGGGGTTGTTCCGCTCCGGACCGTAGGTGCCGGGGTACTCCCCGAAGGGCGCCTCCGGCTCCCGCTCGGTCGGGTGGATCTCGCATTCCAGCACGATCTCCGCCCAGGCGGGCACCTCCAGGTCGATGGTCTCGCACTTGACGAGCTGCAGCGGCTCGCCGACCATCGCGCCGGCGATGGTGAACTCATCCACGTCGATGCCGGTGAAGCTGAGGCAGCCGAGCTCGACCGCCGGGTGCACGCCGTTGAAGACCGCCAGCGGGGTGGGCCGCCCGCGCTTGATGTTCTTCTGCATGATGTAGTGGCCGTGGGCGGTCTCGGAGATCTGGATGCCGAACTTGTTGCGGCTCTTGGCCTGCAGCCGGTAGATCCCGACGTTGGC
>JAKEEW010000956.1 GCA_022616375.1 Sporichthyaceae bacterium | reverse complement strand
CCGAGCTGCTGGCCCGCCTGGTGGTGCGGCCGGACGGGTCGTCGGCGGGCCGGTTCGCGGGCCTGGTCTCGTTCATGTGGCTGCGCCAGCAGCGCCCAGCGCCGAACGGCGCCCCGCTGGACCTCCACGACGACGGCGCCGAGGTGCACCGGTCGGGGACGCGGCTGGACCCGTTCCGGGTGCTGTTCGCCGATCAGGCAGCGGTGCTGGTGGGACGGCTGGCGCTGGGCGGCGCCCGCTACGGCCTCCGCCGTGAGCGGGAGTCGGGGACGCGGGTGGTGTGGATCTCGGACCAGCCGTCCCGCTCGTGGGCGCGCCTCCGGCCGGCTGGCTCGGGCCGCGGTAGCGGCTGGGTGGTCGAGCAGGCCGGCGTGCGGCGGCTGTGGGACCAGGTGGAGGCGGCGCACCGGCTGTGGGCCGGGGCGGGCCGGCCAGGGGTCGGGCGGTTCGGGCTGACAGTTGAGCCGGATGGCCGGCATGTCGTGTGGCTCGACCAGCCGGGCCGGGTCGTCGCGGCGACCGACCCGAGCCCGGCCGACGACCGAGCACCAGAACCCGCATCGGGTGACCGGCCGTGACGGCACCGGCTCGCGCGGTCAACGATGCGGTCAATGTTCTGGCTTGCTGAGGGCCGCGCCAGCTTGCCGCGCACCTTTCCTGACCTGCGCACGGCTTCCCGGTCGGGACAGCCTTACGACTTGGTGCGCGATAGCTCGGGTTGATCGAGGGGATCGTGCAGGCATGAGCGGGGCCGCACGATCATGCCGGGATGCGAACTCCAACATGGGTCCGTGCGGCCCTGTCCCATCCTTGCTTCACCGGCATCGCTCGGCAACTGATTCCCCCTGGGTTTCGTGGAGGCTCCATCGCTTGGAAGGCGGGATGGAGTCATGGCAGCTACCCACCGATCCCAGAGGCGGTATCCGCCCGAGCTGCGTGAGCGGGCCGTCCGGATGGTGCTGGAGACCATCGAGCAGACCGGCGAGCGGCTCGGGTGATCACCCACGTGGCCCACCAGCTTGGCATCGGCCCCGAGT
>JAKEEW010000955.1 GCA_022616375.1 Sporichthyaceae bacterium | reverse complement strand
GGCAGCGGCGCGATCGCTTGCAACACAAGACAATCGCACATGATCAAGACTGGATGCGACAAGATCAGAAGGAGAAGGCGCAGTGGGAACCCGGCCCGACCTCGCCGGTGATCAGGCCGAGGGCGCGTTCCTGGATGCACCAGTTGATGCGGGCGGCGGCCTGGCTGTGCGAGTCGTAGCGGTGCAGCGTGCCAGGGGCCAGATCACGGCCGAACGGCATCCGCGAAAACCCGTAGTGCGCCCTCAAGTTAGCAATCATCGTCAATTCCTTCGCTGGTGACGGGCAGGGTGTCGTTGGCGAGGCCGATGGCCCGCACGACCCGGGCGATGTTGCGGTGGTCGAGGTTGCCCAGCACGTGACGCAGGCTGACCGGGATGCCGGCACCGAGGCTGGCTGCGATGGACAAAATGTCGGCTTCGGAGCCCGAGCAGGGCAGCTGCCCGCGACGCAGCGCGGTGTAGGCGGCCCGCCAGCGGATCGCGGCCATCGGCGCTCGGGTGGAGTGGCAGCGTCCGTGCTGCAGGAACGAGGCGAAGTCGGGGCGCAGCAGCCAGACCCGGTGGTGGGCGATGAGGTCGACCGCGGCGGTGTCGGCGTGGACGCCCACGACGTGCTCGAAGAGCGCCTCGACGAGCTCGCAGTACTCCTCACGGTTCATGACGCCTCCTGCCCCGCCCGGTCGGGCTGGTCGTCGTGGCGGGGTTGGTTGTCGTCGGGATCGGCGACCGGTGTGGCGGGATCGTTGGTCCTCGGGCCGCTGTGGTCCGTCTGGACGAGGTGCTGGGCGGGCTGGCTGGTCAGCGCGTCGAAGTTGATGCGCCGGGCGTCGGCCTGGGCGTGCTCGGCCTCGACCAGGTGCAGGTAGTCGATGCCGGTGGCTGCTGCTGGCTGGTCGGGGTGGTCGGGGCGGGCTCTGCGGTGCACGTGCCGGCCGATGTCCTGCGGGGTGGCCAGCCCCATCGGCTTGCCGTTGTGGCGCACCTCGATGTGGGTCAGGTCGAACGGGTCGGTGCGACACGAAGTCGCGTATGGCGAGTGAACTCGCGGATTGGAGGCCGGCGGTGCCGGACGTGTAGTTCCTGATCAGTGTTCGAG
>JAKEEW010000954.1 GCA_022616375.1 Sporichthyaceae bacterium | reverse complement strand
GTCGTCGCCGCCCCATCTCTTCCCTATGGGTGTGAGAGTGTCCGAGGGCAGCCCGAGGAGCCGGTATCGAGTCCATGGGCGTGCGGCCGCGGGTCTATTTGGCGTACGAGTGCAGGCCGACCGCGACGAAGTTGATGACGTACAGGTTGATCAGCATCGTGCCCCAGGCCGCCACCGCGAACCAGGTTGCGGTGGTCCGCTTGACACTGGGCGTGGCCCGGGCGTGCAGGTACGCTGCGTACGCCACCCAGGAGATGAACGACCAGGTCTCCTTGGGGTCCCAGCCCCAGTACCGGCCCCACGCAGCCTCGGCCCAGATCGCGCCGCAGATCACCGCCAGGGTCCAGATCGGGAACGCGAACGTGTGCAGCCGGAAGGTGAGCCGCTCCAATGTGTCTGCGGCCGGAAGGTTACGGCCGACCGGGTACGGGAAGCGGCGCCTGCCCCCGTCGTGTCCGGACCGGATCAGGAACAACGCGGCGGGAATGAAGGCGAGCAGCAGCAACCCCGACGCGGTCGCCGCGGCGGTGACGTGGATCTTAAGCCAATACGAGTTGAGCGCTGGGACGAGCGGGGCCGCCGGCGTGGCCAGGACCAGCCCGGCGAAACCGAGCAGGACCGCCGTTGCCGCGGTCACGAACAGCCCGAGCGGGCGCAGAGCCGGCCGGGTGAACAGCAGCACCAGCCACCCGAGCGCGCCGACCGCGGTCAGCGTGATCACGAACTCGTACATGTTGCCCCACGGCACCCGGTCCGCGGCCAGGCCGCGGCTCACCAGGACACCGATGTGGACGCCCAGGCCGACCAGGGTGAGCCCAACCGCGATCGCGCCGAAGACGCCGGCACGGCCGGCCATCGGTGCGCCAGACACGGCCTCGTCCGTCGCAGGCGCAGGAGACACCGGCACAGGAGACACCGGCTCAATGGGAGCATGGTCGACCGGAGCCGCGGCGACCGGTGCGCCGGCCGTGACCAGCTCCTTCTCGCGACGCCCGGCCACCCGGGCCACCGCGCCTCGGGTGCCGAACGCGTACTCGACCAGGTAGCCGGTCATCGCGGCGAGATAGACCACGACCGCCACCTGTAGCAGCACATCCGAAAGGTGCGCCATCACTGTCCCCTCTGGCCGGCCGCGACGGTGGCCGGCTCGTTCGCGGGCGGGTCGCCGCCCGCCTGTGCCGCCACGCCGGCGAACTCGTCGGCAAAGCCTGGATACTCGGTACGGGCGAGTCCACCGAGCGCGATCAGGCTACCACCGCCCTCGGCGGGGGTGATCCGGGCCCATCCCCGGCGCCGCTTGCCGGAAAGCGACACCATCAGCCCCACCAGCACCGCGCCTGCGCCGATGAGCACGAGCGGCTCACCCGGGTCGTGCCGGATCGACACGGTGATCCACTGCCTGGTGCCCAGGAACTCCACTGTGGACCCGTCCGGCAGGGTCCAGCTCTGCCCGGGGCGGAGCGTCCTCGTGCCCACGACGGTCAACTCGCCGAGGGCGATCTGCCGGGTGTCCAGGTCGTAGATCGACTGGGGCGCACCGCTGCCGAGCCCAAGATCCCCTTGGAAGGCGGTCAGCGAGAGGGCCGGATCACGTTCGTCCGGGAAGATCGACCGCGCCTGGGACAGGTCGGGGTTGACCGT
>JAKEEW010000953.1 GCA_022616375.1 Sporichthyaceae bacterium | reverse complement strand
CGACTGGGGGCACACCGGCTAAGACACACGGTGGCCACCGACATGCTGGCGGCCGGCGCGCCACTGGCGGAGATCGCCAGCGTGCTCCGGCACCGGGACACCACAACGACTGCGGTCTATGCCAAGGTGGACCGGGTCGCGCTGAGTGAACTGGGTCGCCCCTGGCCGGGAGCCTCGGCGTGAGCGGGCTGCGTCAGGCAGTCGATGACTACCTGACCACCCGCCGGGCGTTGGGGTTCAAGCTGGCCGACCACGGCTGGCTGCTGGTCGACCTGGTCGGCTTCCTTCAGCGGGCCGGCGCTGGGGTGTTAACCAGCGAGCTGGCGCTGGCCTGGGCGACCAGCTCGTCCGGTAGCCAGACCTGGTACGCGGCCCGGCTGTCGATCGCGCGGGGCTTTGCCCGCTACCTGACCACACTGGACCCGGCCACCGAGGTGCCGCCGGCCGGGCTGCTGTGCCACCGCTACCAAAAGGCCCCGCCGTATCTGTACTCCGACGCCGACATCGACCAGCTGCTGGCCGCGGCCAGCGCGTTGGACCCGCCGCTGCGGGCGGTGACCTACCACACGTTGATCGGCCTGCTGGCCTGCACCGGGATGCGGGGCGGGGAGGCGACCCGGCTCGACCGCGACGATGTCGACACCGACACCGGGGTGCTCACGGTGTGGCTGAGCAAGTTCGGCAAGTCCCGACAGGTCCCCCTGCACCCGAGCACAGCCGCGGCTTTGCGCGCCTACGCCCGTCACCGCGACCAACTCTGCCCACACCCCAAGACGGCCAGCTTCTTCGTCTCCACCCGCGGCTGCCGGCTTGACCTCACCGTCGTGCACAAGACGTTTCGCACCCTGTGCCAGACCGTCGGGCTGGCCGACCCGCAGCGGCCCCACCGGCCGCGCATGATCGACCTGCGCCACACCTATGCGGTGCGCACCCTGACCGGCTGGTACCGCGCCGGGGTGGACGTGGCGGCGAAACTGCCGCGACTGTCCACCGTCTTGGGCCACATCGAACCGGCCTCAACCTACTGGTACCTGCAGG
>JAKEEW010000952.1 GCA_022616375.1 Sporichthyaceae bacterium | reverse complement strand
CCTGCGGGACCACGGGGTCGGCCGAATCCTGCACCAGCGGGACGCGACCCCGGCCGGCCTGCTGGCGCTAGTTGACGAGATGGTGGCTGACCGGGCCCGGTACGTCCGCCGCTACGCGGACTGGGCCGCAGCCGACTCCGCCGGCTCGGCCACCGGCATCGATCCGATCGCGCGGGTCACCGCGCTGCTCGAGAGCTACGCGCCGTGATCCAGTACGGGATGAAGGCCGCGGTTGGTGACCCGGCGCAGCTGGCCGACCGGGTCGAGCGGTTGGGCCGGCTCGACCGCCCGGTCATCATCGAGCTGCACACCGCCGGACCCGGCGACCTGGACACGGCCGCCGACTTCGCCGCCTCGGTCGCCACCATCCAGCGGCTGCGGGACCGGTGCCAGCCGCGGCTGTTCGTGCATGTGCCCTACCAGCAGCCGGCCGTGGTCACCACGGTGCCGTTCGACCGGGCGCAGGTGATGCGCACGGTGGAGTTCGCGCACGCGATCGACGCGGCGGGCGTGGTCATGCACCGTTACTACGGCCTCGTCCGGGGCGGGGAGCCGGTCGCGATCCCGCGAGCCGAGGCCGAGCACCGGTTCCAGCAGGAGGTAGCGGCGGTGAGCAGCGCCCTGCACGACCGGCTCGGCTTCGTCGAGAACCTCGGCTACTTCTGGCTTCGGCCGCGTGCCGGCCGGCGGTTCCTGACCAGCGCGCTCGACCACTTCTTCCCGTGGGAACAAGCCGGGTTTGCGCGGTTCCTCGAGGACGCGGCCATCGGCAACCTGACGCCGATGGTGGACATCGCGCACGCCACGTTGAGCGCGAACATGTTCAACGCGCTCCGCCGGCACCCGGACCGGTTCGGCGATGACCCGCGCTTCGGCGGCATCATCGCCGACGACCTGGCGCGCAGCGACTGGCTGCGCCCGGCGGACTTCGTCGCCGCCCAACCGCGCTACCTGCACCTGTCGGACGCGCTGTTCCTCGACCGAGACGCGATCGCCACATTGCCCGACCAGCCGGACGATGCGCTGCTGCACACCGCGCTGACCAGCGAGTCGCTGCCAATCGGGGCCGGAAACCTGGATTTCACCGAGGTTCTCGGCAAGGTGGCCGGTGCGCTAGTCATCGTCGAGGTCGACCCGTACGACGGCCAGAGTCACGAGTCGAATTCCGCGCAAGAGGATGCGGTCCAGCGGCTCGTCCGGCTGGAGTCCGGCGGTGGCGGAAGCCGGCCGGCCATGCCCTTTCCGCCCGCATCTGGAGCGGTATATTCGAAGTTAGATCCTCACCTTGGAGGGAGTCCCCGTGGTTACTGAGTCACACGCGCCGCCTCGCCTGACCCTTCTGCCGATCCCGCTGTCCGCCCGCGACGTCCCGCAGCCCACGGACGCGGCCATGGTCTGGGTCATCGACGAGTCGGGCCAGCTGTTCTCGGTCGACCGGTCCGGTGCGGACGAGCGTCGCGAGCTGCCCGATGACCTGCGCGCGCTCGAGACCAGCTATGGTGCGGACGGCACCCTCTGGGTCCTGGCCAGCGGCGGGAATGCGGCGGATCCGGTCATCGTGCGGGAGGGACCCGCCGGTGACCTGGACATCCGGCCGGCGCCGATGCCGGTCTCGAAGATCTCCGCGGGTCCGGACGGCACGCTGTGGATGGTCAGCACGGCGGGCGAGGTCGTCTCAATGGCCGCGGACACAACGATCCACCGGCACTCGCCGCAGAGCGTGGCGACCGCGGAGGAGATCAGCGTCGGACCGGACGGCAGTGTGTGGATCATCGGTGCCACCATCAGGTACGCCGGCCGGATCGTTAGCCGACTCACGCAGCCGACCGGTGACTGGTTCGACCTGCCCGCCCCGGCATCCGCGACGAAGCTGGGAGTTGCTCCGGACGGGATGGCGTGGACCATCAACTCGCGCGGCGAGGTGTGGCGGCTGCACCCATACGGCGGCGGCAGCCTGGCCGAGTGCCAGGTGGACACGGCGTGCTCGGAGTGCCGGTTCTCGGTGAGCCAGCACGTGATGTCCGAGATCGCGGTCAGCCCGGACGGCACGGTGTGGGTCATTGGCACCACCGGCGACGGTGCGCCGGAGCTGATGTGGCTCACCGATCCGGCGCAGCGGCGCTACACCACGATCCAGACCCGGCTGCGCCCGGTCCGAGTGGCCGGCGGTCTCAGGTAGCGGCCCGGCCGGCGCTTCCGATCGTGGCCGTCAAAACCTTTCGAGGCCACTCGCTGGCCAGCCTGCCGGAGACATTGCGGCAGGCGAACGGTCTGCGCGAGCTCGATCTGGCCGACAACGAGCTGACCGGGTTACCGCCATGGTTCGCCGAGCTGCGGGACCTGCGCGTGCTCGACCTCAGCCGCAACCGTTTCGACCGGATCCCGGACGTGGTCTTCGAGCTCGGTCAGTTGGAGGCCCTGATCGCCAAGGGGCTTGCGCTGACCGAGCTACCGGCGGCCATCGGGCGACTCGCCGGGCTGAAGTCGCTTCTGCTGCAGGCGAACCGGCTCGGCGGGCCGGACGCGTTCCCCGCCGAGCTGGCCGGCCTCGAGCAGCTGCGGGAGCTTTACTTGGATGGCAACGGCCTGTCCGCGATCCCCGAGGTGCTGTTCGGGTTGTCGAACCTGGAGCAGCTCAACCTCGAGCACAACGAGTTCTCCCAGCTGCCGGACCGGGTGGCCACCATGCGCTCGCTGGACCAGCTCTGGCTGCACCACAACCGGTTCGACACGTTTCCGGAGATCGTGACCGAGCTGACCGAGCTGGCGATGCTGTTCCTGCAGTTCAACGCGCTCACCGAGATCCCCCGTTCGGTCGGCAACCTGGTCGGCCTGGACAAGCTCTACCTCGGTCACAACCAGCTGACCACGCTGCCGGCGGAGCTGGCCCAGCTGCCCCGGCTGACCCATCTCGCGGTCGAGTACAACCAGCTGACGTCGCTGCCCCCGGAACTGGCCAAGCTGCCCAGGCTCGCGGTCATCAACGCCGATGGCAACAACCTGACCTCGGTGCCGGCCGAACTCCGGGAGATGGCCTCGCTGCGGGTGCTCCGGCTGGCCGGGAACCCGGTGGCGGTCACCGGCCCGGCGGCGTGACCTCCGGCACCGCTAGCGCGCAGATCTCCTCCGCGACGGCGTCGAGGCCCCGCTCGAGCTCGGCCTCGCCGATCACCAGCGGCGGCATCAGCAGCAACGTCGAGGTGTAGGAGGACGGTTCGGCGAACACGCCACGATCGAGTAGCCGCCGGATCAGGCGGCCGATCGGCGGCCACGGCAGCGGGTCGCCGGCCTCGTCGACCAGCTCAATTCCGAGCTCGAGACCGTGGCCGCGCACCGCGGCCACGTGTGGCTGGTCGTCCACCAGCGGTGCCAGCCTGGCCAGCGCCAGCTCACCGAGAGCGTGGGCCCGCTCGACCAGTCCCTCGGTGGTGATGACGTCGAGGGTGGCCTCCGCCGCGGCGCACGCCAGCGGGGTCCAGCCGAACGTCGAGGAGAACCCGGCACCACCGACCGCCGGTGCCAGCTCACCGCGCAGCAACGCCGCCGACATCGGCACCGCGCCGGAGGACAGCGCCTTGGCCACCACCACGATGTCCGGGGTGATCGGCCAATGCTCGAAGCCGAACATCCGCCCGGTGCGGCCGAAGCCGGTGCCGATCTCGTCCATGATGACCAGCGCGCCGACCGCACGCGCGGCGGCCCCGATCGACGCATAGAACTCCGCGTCGCCGTACAGCACGCCGGGGTTGGTGAACATCGGCTCCAGCAGCACGGCGGCCGGTGCCGGGTCGGCCGTGATGACCTCGCTGGCCAGCTTGCCGTAGTCGCGACCGTCCGCCCGCAGCTGGTCCGGGATCGGCGCATGCCGGTGTACCCCGTCGGCCGGCAGGTAGACACCCGGCACGTTCGGCACCCCGCCGGCTAGGAGCGCACCGAGCGTCCCGCCGTGATAGGCCTCGGTAAAGCCGACCACGGCGTGCCGGCCGGTGGCCCGCCTGGCCACCTTCAGGGCCGCCTCGACCGCCTCGCTGCCGTTGGCTCCGCAGAGTGCTCGGAAGTCCCCGCCGAGCAGGTCACTCAGCCGCTCGGCCACCGCGGGGCGGCCCTGATGCGTGCACCACGGAGGAGCAAACGCCAGCATGCCGGCCTGCCGCTGCACCGCAGCGACGACGGCCGGATGGTTCCAGCCGGTGTTGGTCACGTTCCACCCCGAGGTGAAGTCGAGCAGCTCGCGGCCGGCGGCATCGACGATGGTCGCGCCCCGACCACCGGCCACCGCGACCGGGATCCGGCTGCTCGGCCTGGCGACGAAGGACCGGTCGGCGGTCGCGATGGCCGCGGCCGCGCTGTCCGGGGTGCCGCGGACGTCGTCGACAACAGTGCTCATCTGGTTTCCTCCGGGGGCTGACCGGTCACCACCATGCAGGCCACGCCATGGTCGGCAGCCACCGGGGCCAGCACCTGGTCGGTCCTGGCACACGCGTCCTTGACCAGTGGGCACCGGGTGTGGAATGGGCAACCGGGCGGCGGATGGGCCGGGTCCGGCAGCTCGCCGCGGATCTCGTCGAACTCCCGGCCCTGCGCCGCGCTCGGGTCCGCGACCGGCACCGCGTCGTGCAACGCCTGGGTGTAAGGATGCCGCGGCCGGTCCGACACGGCCAACCACGGGCCAAGCTCGACGATCCGGCCCAGATACATCACCGCGATCCGGTCGCTGATGTGCCGAACCATGGACAGGTCGTGGCTGATGAACACGTAGGTCAGCGCGAGCTCGTCGCGCAGCCTGATGAGCAGGTTCATCACCTCGGCGCGGACGGACACATCGAGCGCGCTGACCGGCTCGTCCAGCACCAGGATGCGCGGATCGACGGCCAGTGCCCTGGCGATGCCGACCCGTTGCCGTTGCCCGCCGGACAGCTCGTGCGGGTATCGGTCCGCGGTCGAGGCCGCCAACCCGACCTGGCCGAGCAGCTCGCGCACCCGGTCCGGCCGGCGCGCTTTCGGCACCAGCTTGTGCACGGCGAGCACCTCGCGCAGCGTCGCGCCCACGGTGAACCGCTCGTTCAGCGAGGAGTGCGGATCCTGGAAGACCATCTGGACCCGCCGCCTGGCCCGCCGGTCGGGCCGGCGCCCGGTCGAGTACGGCGCCCCGTCGACGAGCACCGCGCCACCGGTCGGCGTCTCCAGCCCCACCAGCATCCGAGCCATCGTCGACTTGCCGCAGCCGGACTCGCCGACCACGCCGAGGGTGCTGCCGGTGGGTACCTCGAAGCTGACCCCGCGCACCGCGTGGACCCGGCCACCGCCCCGGATCGGGTACGCCTTGTGCAGGTCGCGGACCTCGAGCATCAGCGATCCCAGTCGGCGCGCGGGAACCAGCAGGCGGCCCGGTGGCCGGCTCCCCTGGCGGCCAGCGGCGGCGGCTGCTCGCACTCGGCCCTGGCATACGGGCAGCGCGGCCGGAACGGGCAGCCGGTGATCTGGTTCCCGGCCTCCGGTGGCCGGCCCGGGATCTGGCGCAGCGGGACCCGGTCACCGTCCAGCACCGGCAGCGAACCGAGCAGCCCGTCGGTGTAGGGATGCTCGGCCGCCTCGAACAGGTCGTGCACGTCGGCCGACTCCACCACCTTGCCCGCGTACATGACGATGACCCGCCGCACGAACCGGGCAATCACTCCGAGGTCATGGGTGACCCATAGCACGGCCATGTCCCGGTCGCGCTGCAGCCGCCGCACCAGGTTGAGGATCTGCTGCTGGATCGTCACATCCAGCGCCGTCGTCGGCTCGTCGGCGATCAGCAGCTGCGGCGACAGCACCAGCGCCGAGGCGATCACGACGCGCTGGCGCATTCCGCCGGAGAACTCGTGCGGAAACGCCAGCGCGGCCCGGTCCGGCCGCGCAATCCCGACGTCGGCGAGCAGATCGACAGCCCGCCGCCAGGCCTCGTCCCGGCCGATCCCATGCACGACCAGCGACTCCGCCACCTGGTCGCCCACCCGCATCACCGGGTTCAGCGAGGTCATCGGGTCCTGGTACACCATCCCGATCTGGCTACCGCGCACCTCCCGCAGTCGCGCCGCACCGGCACCAACCAGCTCGGCACCGGCCAGCCGGATGCTGCCCGCCGTGACGCTGAGCTCCGGCGGCAGTAGGCCAATGACGGCGAGCATGGTCAGGGTCTTACCGGAGCCGCTCTCGCCGACCACCCCGAGTGTGTCGCCGCGTTCCACGGCAAACGAGACATCGGTCACGATCGGGTGCACGCGTCGGTCCCGCCGCAACGCGATCGTCACGTCCTCGACCTGGAGCAGCGGGCCGGTCTTGGTCATGGCGGGCCCGCGAGAACCGGGTCGGATGCCACGATGCGTAACCGGCTGGGCGCTACCCGGCCTGGCCGCGGCAGCACGAGCTGGTCCCGGCCGGGCGTGATCGTGCCAAGCACGCTCGGGTGGCCGGCACCGGTGCAGCTGGCCACGATCCCGGCCAGGCCGTGCACGGTCAGGAAGCCGAGCAGCGCGAACGCGTAGGCCTCCTTCGCGGTCGGTGGGATGCCCATCGCGTCGATGGTACGGAACGCGATCTTCGGGCCGCGCCGGCGCAGCTCGGCCATCAGTACCGGGTTGCGGGTGCCGCCGCCGGCCGCCACGACATCGGTCACCCGGTAGGCGCCGCAGGCGTCCACCACGGTCTGCGCGGTGAGCGCGACCAGGGTGGCCAGCAGGTCGGGGCCGGTGTAGTCCGCCAGCTCGACCCCCCGCTCGGCCAGGTAGCCGGGGTGAAACAGCTCCTTGCCGGTCGATTTCGGCGCGGGCAACCGGTAGTAGGGCTCCTCGAGCAGCCGGGCGAGCAGTGCGTCGTCCACGGTTCCTCGAGCGGCCAGCCGGCCGTCCTGGTCGAACTCGCCACCGCCACCGGTCAACGCCACCACGGCCGCGTCGAGCAGCGCGTTCGCCGGTCCGACGTCGAACGCGATCGGCTCGGGCGAGCCCACCACGGTGAGGTTGGCGATACCGCCCAGGTTCAGCGACCCGCGCGGATCGGTCGAACCAACGTCCGCCTGGCCGCCGAGCAGCAGCACATCCAGCAGGCTGACCAGCGGCGCGCCGTGCCCGCCCGCGGCGATGTCGCGGGCCCGCAGCCCGGACACCACCGGCACGCCAATCCGCTCGGCGATCCAGGCCGGCTCACCCAGCTGGAGCGTGCCAAGCGCCCGCGACCCGTCGACCCAGTGGAAGACGGTCTGCCCGTGCGACACCACCAGCTCGACCGGGCCGAGCTGGCCGACGACATCCGCAGCTGCCTGCGCGAATGCCTGACCGAGCGCGGTGTCCAGCCGGCACACCGTCTCGATCGTGGTCGGGTTGGGCGGCAGCAGCGCCGCCACCGCGGCCCGCAGCGGTGGCGGGTATTCGATGCTGCGCGACCCGACCAGCGCGGCCTCGATCGTGCTGTCGTCCAGCTCGAGGTCGGCAACCGCGACCTCGATCGCGTCGAAGCTAGTGCCCGAGATCATGCCGAGGACCCTCATGCCACGCTCCGCAGCGCGGTGCGCAGGTCGCCGTTGCACTGCGCCAGCAGCTCCTCGGCTGCCTGCGGGCCGAGCCCGGCAAGCAGGCTCAGGATCGCTACCTTCGGCTCGTTGCCGGCCGCCTCCAACGCCTCCTGCGCGATCGACTCGTCGACCTGGGCGGCCAGCGACACGATCCGCACGGCCCGGCTGGCCAGCTTCGCGTTGGTCACCCGCACGTCGACCATCAGGTTGCCGAACGTGCGGCCCAGCCTGACCATCGCCAGCGTCGAGAGCATGTTGAGCACCAGCTTCTGCGCGGTGCCCGCCTTTAGCCTGGTGGAGCCGGTGACGAACTCGGGACCAACCAGCGTCGCAATCTCGTGGTCGGCGATCTCGGCCAGCGGAGTGTCCCGGTTGCAGACCAGCGCGACAGTCATCGCGCCAACCGCGGCGGCGTGCTCGACCGCGGCGACCACATACGGTGTGGTCCCGCTGGACGCTACACCGACGACCACGTCGTGCGGCCCAACGTCGAGCTCGGCCACCGCCTGCCGGCCGGCGTCCAGGTTGTCCTCGGCCAGCTCGACCGCGTCGGTGAGCGCCTGTGGTCCACCGGCCAGCAGGCCGATCACCTGGTCCGGCGGAGCGTTGAAAGTAGGCGGGATCTCGCTCGCGTCGAGCACACCGAGCCGGCCCGCGGTGCCGGCGCCCACGTAGACGAGGCGGCCGCCGTGGCGTAGCCGTTCCACGGTGGCGTCGATCACCGCCACGATCGACGACGACGCGGCCGCCACCGCGGCCGGCACGGTCGCGTCCTCGGCGTTCATCAACCGCACCAGCTCTGCCGTGGGCAGCAGGTCAATGTCGGCGAGATCGCGCCGATGCGCCTCGGTGAGCCGGGTCTCGAGCCGCCAGCGATTGACCGCCTGCGCGTCGTCGGTGGGCCGGGTCGGGGCCTGGCTCACTTCGTCTCCGTCCTCGGGTCTAGAGCGTCACGAAGGCCGTCGCCGAGCAGGTTCATGCCAACCACGACCGCGGTTACCGTTACCGCCGGAGCGGCCAATGTCCACCACCCGAGGCTGGCGAGGTTGCGCCCCTCCTGAACCATCGCACCCAGGGACGCGGCCGGTGGTTCAACACCAAGGCCAAGGAAGCTGAGCGTGGACTCGGTCAGCACCGCCCAGCTCAGCGCCAGCGCGGTCTGCACGATGATCGGTGCGGACACGTTCGGCAGCACGTGCCGGAACATCAGCCGCAGCGAGGAGTAGCCGAGAACCCGGCCGGCCCGGACGAAGTCGGCGTCCCTGACCGCCAGCACCGGGCCGCGGGCCACCCGGGCGAAGATCGGTGTGTAGACGAGCGCGATGGCCAGCGCGGTGTTCAGCCAACCCCGGCCAAGTGCGGTCACCAGGGCGAGCGCGAGCAGCAGCGCGGGGAACGCGAACAGCACGTCGGCCACCCGGCCGAGCACCGCGTCCGCCCAGCCGCCGAGGAACCCGCCGGCGAGCCCGGCCAGGCTGCCGACGGTCGCGGCGATCGCGACGGCGATGACCGCTACCCGCAGGCTCGCGGCCACCCCGGCCAGGACTCGGCTGAGCGTGTCCCGGCCGAACTGGTCGGTGCCGAGCAGGTGGCTGCCGCTGGGCGCCCGCAGCCGCGCGGTGGTGTCCTGGGCAATCGGGTCGTACGGCAGCGCACCGACGATCGCCGCGGCGCAGGCCGAGATCATCAACGCCACCAGGACGACCCCGATCCGGCCGGAGACCGACGTGGTCAGCCGCCGGCCGAGCCCACGGTGCCGGCCGATTGCCGGCAGCTCGACCTGCTCGGCGACGGTGGGGATCGCGCTCACCGCGGCCTCACTCGAACCTGACCCTTGGGTCGATACGGGTGTAGAGCAGATCCACCAGGAGGTTGACCAGCACGAACGAGACAGCTACCACGAGCACGGCGGACTGCACCACCGCATACTCGCGCCGGGTGATCCCGGTCAGGATCAGCTGGCCGAGCCCGGGTAGCGCGAAGATCTGTTCGACCACCACCGTGCCGCCGAGCAGGTAGCCGAACTGGACTCCAGTGATCGTCACGATCGGGATGAGCGCGTTGCGCACGATGTGCCGCCAGCGGACCCGGCGCTCGCTGGCACCGCGCCCGCGCGCGGTCCGGACGAAATCGCGCGAGGCGATCTCAAGATACGCGGAGCGGGTGGTGCGCATGACGGTGCCGGCCAGCGCGAACCCGAGGACCAGCGCCGGGAAGATCATCTGCTGCAGGTTGGTCCACGGGTCCTCCCAGATCTGCGCGTAGCTACCCGCGCTCGGGAAGTAGCTGAACTGGGTGGCCAGCACCGTCACGAGCACGCTGCCCACCACGAAGCTGGGGACCGCAAGCCCGAGCAGGCCGACCACCTGCCCCAGGGCATCGCGAGCACCGTCCGGCTTGCTGGCCGCGAAGACACCGACGCCCACGCCGACCACGGCACCGATCACAGTGGCCAGCACGGCCAGCTCGATGGTGACCGGCAACGCGTCCAGCAGCAGACCGCGGACCGGCTCACCGGCCCGCACCGAGTAGCCGAAGTTCCCGGTCAGCACGCTGCCCAGCCAGCTGGCGAACTGCGAGAACGGGGATCCACCGATGCCGTAGTAGTCCTCCAACGCCCGGCGCTGAGTGTCGGTCAGCAGTCCGGTCTCGGTGCCAAGCGTGGCCGTGACCTGATCGCCCGGGATCAGCCTAAGCACCACGAACACCAGCACCGCGACCCCGGCCAGGGTGCCCAGGGAGCTCACGATCCGACGCGCGACCACGACGTGCAACGGCGCAGACCTCCTGCCGGGTTTGTTGGCTGGGGCGGACGGGGATGCGCAGGCCGGCCGGAGTGCTGGCGGCCGGCCTGCGCCAATCCTGCTACTGCTGGGTGAGCGACGTCACCGCCAGATACTGCAATGAACCGTTGGGCATCGCGGTGTAACCGCTCACCCGGGGGGTGATGACCCGGTACTCGTAGCCGCGGAACAGCCACACCCAGGGCGAGGCCGTCTCGAGCGCCGCGGCGAACTCCTGGTAGATCGGTTGCCGGGCGGTCGGATCGGTCTCCGCCGCACCCCGGGCGAGGATGTCGTCCAGCGTCGGGGAGGCGTAGCCGGCGACCGTGTTGAGTGCGCCGCCGGTGGTGAAGTAGCGGCCGTACATGGTGTGCGGATCCACCCGCCCGCTGTTGAGCGCTACCGCGGCGTCGAAGTCGGCGGCGAGCCACCGTTCGACGTAGGTGCCGGTCTCCAGGGTCTCCAGCTCGAGCTCGACCCCGATCTCGGCCAGCTGCGCCTGCAGCGTCTGCGCCTCGGCGGCCGCAGTCGCGTAGCCTCCGGTCATCACGATCGTGTTGAGCGTGAAGCCGTCGCCCTGCCCGGCGTCGGCCAGCAGCGTCCTGGCCCGGTCGACGTCACGCTGCGGGCACGGCCGGCCAGCGCTCGGATCGGCGATCGCATACGCCGGGCTGGTGATCGGTCCTACGTCCTGGCCCTCGCCGAAGGCCGCGGTGTCGATCACAGCCTGCCGGTCGACCGCGCAGGAGATGGCCTGCCTGACCTTCTCGTCAGCCAGCGGACCGCGGGCGCCGTTGAGCATGAGCGCGTGGTATGCGAGCGCGGGTGCGCGGAGCACCTCGAGCGGGTCGCCGACCTGGGACACCACGGTTGGATCGGTCAGCACCCCGAGCTGGGCCTCGTTCGCGCGCAGCGCGTTGAGCACCGACGCCTCATCCGGGATCACCCGGAACTCGACCGCGTCCAGCTTCGGCGCGCCACCCCAGAAGTCCGGGTTACGGGCCAGCTGCACCGAGCGCCCCTCGTTCCAGGCGACCCACTTGAACGGCCCGGTGCCGTTCGGGGTGGTGGCTGCGGTGCCACCGGCGATGTCCTCGTCGGACAGGATCGAGCTGTTGGTATCGGCGAGCGCGGCGAGGACCGGCCCACCGGGCCCGCTCAGGTTCAGCACCACGGTGGCGTCGTCGGGCGTGTCCACCGAGGAGACATCGGCGAAGTTCGAGGCGCCGACCGCGGCGGTCGCCTCGTCCTTGATCCGCTCCAGAGTGGCTGCCACATCGGCTGAGGTGAACGGGTCACCGTCGTGATACGTCACGCCGCCACGTAGTTTGAAGGTCAGGGTGGAATTGTCGGGGGCGAACTCCCAGCTCTCTGCCAGACCTGGAACAATCTTGAGATCCTGGTCGAGCCGGACCAGCGTCCCGTGCACGAGCTCCAGGGCGTGAATGGTCTGGAACGCGGTTGCGGTGTGCGGGTCGAGGCCGGTGATGTCGCCGGTGCGGGCCACGATCAGCGTTCCACCGACCTGGCCTTCGGCTGGCGTGCCATTCGAGTCGTCCGATGAGCAGGCACTCAGGGCGAGTGTCGCGGCAGCTAAGAATGCTGCAGTTCGGGCGGCCTGACGTGCAGTCATGTGCCCTCCCAAGCAATGAACCATAGATGTCTCAAACCGGAGGTCCGTACCATTGGTACGTACCTTGCCATGGACCATTGGTCTCATCAAGGCTTACCATCCGAAGGCAGTCGCAGGTGGGAGGGAACGGGATGCCAACAGGCTCCGCGCGCTCAGCCGACGACCTTCCCGGCTTGCCACCCGCGGTGTCCGTGGGCCGAGCTCGGCGACCCAAGTACGACCAGCTCAAGGAGACGCTGCTGGCCGCGATCGAAAGCGCCAGCCCGGGCACGCCATTGCCGGCCGAGCGCGACCTGTGCGAGCGCTTCGCGGTGTCCAGGACCACGGTCAGGCAGGCCCTCCAGGAGCTCGAGTCCGACGGGCACATCCTCCGGCACCAGGGCCGCGGCACGTTCGTGGCGCGCCGGAAGACCTCGCTCGCGCTCCAGATGACCTCGTTCAACGAGGACATGCGCCAGCGCGGCATGCACCCGAGCAGCCAGTTGCTTAGCGCCCGGCAGGTGCCGGCCGCTACCCAGATCGGCTCGTTCCTCGGGCTGTCGGCGACCGCGAAGGTGCTGCGGATCGAGCGGCTACGGCTGGCCGACGACGAGCCGATGGCGGTGGCGGTGACCTACCTGCCGGCCCGGCGGGTCAAGGGACTGGCCGGGCTGCTGCACGCGGAGGCGAGCGTCTATGCGCTGCTGTCCCAGACCTATGGGATCGTCCCGACCGACGCCGAGGAGACGTTCGAGTCGGTCGCGGCCAGCGCCGAGCACGCGGAGCTGCTCAAGACCGAGATTGGTGCGCCGCTTACCCTGCTCACCCGGCGAAGCTGGGACGGCGACGGGATTCCGGTCGAATACGCACGCAGCCACTACCGCGGCGACCGGTACCGGTTCATCACTCGGCTGCACCGCCCCCAGGACTGATCCTCACGTCGTGCGGCCAGCCCGGCTGGGTTGGGTTGGCGCCGCGTCTGCCGAGACTTGGCTAATGCGGGTAGGGCGTCCAGGCGGCGTCGGGCAACGCGGAGGAGTCGATAGTGGGACTATCAATGACGACGACAACCGCAGCCAGCCGTCGTCCGGGCGCCGACCCCCGGGCCGGCGAAGACTTAGCCGATCCGCCCTAAGCCATCATAGGGATCTGCGATCCGGGAGGTGGCGTGGAAACGACCGCCAGGGCTACACCGCTTTCGAGCGGGATCCTGGTCCGGCTGCGCGGGGCGATCCCCTCGCTGCGCCCGGCCGAGCAACGGGTGGCCCAGGCCGTGCTCGCCGACCCGCAGGGGGTCGCGGAGCGGCCGATCAGCGAGCTGGCCCGGCTCTGCAACACATCGGAGACCACCGTGCTGCGGTTCTGCCGGGCCATCGGGTTGCGGGGCTATCCGGAGCTGCGCATCGCGCTGGCCCGCGAGGCAACCCTGGAGGCGACCAAGGCGGGCGGGAGCCGGCCGCTGGGCGGTGACATCAGCGCGGACGACCCGCTAACCGAGGTGGTAGCGAAGATCGGCTTCAGCGACTCCCGAGCGGTCGCCGAGACCACCGAGAACCTCGACCTCGGCGCCCTGGAGCAGGCGATCGACGCGATCGTCCGGGCGCACCGGGTGGACGTCTACGGCGCGGGGGCGAGCGGCGTCGTGGCCGCCGACCTGCACCAGAAGCTGCACCGGATCGGCCTGCTCGCGTTCACTTGGCCCGACTCGCACGGCGCGCTCACCTCGGCCGCGCTGCTGCGCAAGCGCGATGTTGCCATTGGAATCTCGCACACCGGCAGCACCGTCGAGGTCCTCGAGGCGCTGCGGGTCGCCGACGAGCACGGCGCGACCACGATCGCCATCACCAACTTCGATCCGTCACCGATCACCGAGCTGGCCGACATCGTGCTCAGGACTGCGGCTCGGGAGACCACCTTCAGGTCGGGCGCCATGGGCAGCCGGATTGCCCAGCTCACCGTCATCGACTGCCTGTTCGTCGGAGTGGCCCAGCGCACATACGACGAGACGCTGGCCGCGATGCAGGACACGTTCGCGGCGGTGAGTGGGCACCGGGCGCCGTCGGCCCCGCGACGGCGGCGCTGACCGCGCCCGGCTGGGAGCCGTCGTCGATCCGACCGCGACTCCCT
>JAKEEW010000951.1 GCA_022616375.1 Sporichthyaceae bacterium | reverse complement strand
GTCAGGCAGCCGAGGATCCAGGCGAGCTCGGTGTGGTCCGGCACGCGCGACTGCACGAAGACCACCGAGCGCTCCGGGTCGAGCCCGGTCGCCAGCAGCCCGATGGCGATCTCTCGCACCGCGCTGCGCAGGGCTTCCGCCGTGGGGCGAGCCGTGAGCGCGTGCAAATCGACGATCGAGTAGAAGGTCTCGTACCGCTCCTGCAGCGCCACCCAGTTCTTCAGCGCACCGAGGTAGTTCCCGATGTGCAGGCTGCCGGTCGGCTGGATCCCCGACATGATGCGCATGCGGTAGAGCCTAGGCGAGGCCCGCGGGAATCGGATGGTCTTTCTCCATCGGGCGCCGCTATGTTGGCGCCATGGGAGGCACGGGTGGACCGTCACACAGTCGGGCGGCGCGGTCGTGGTGCGCCGCCCTGCTCGCGCTCGTCACCCCCGGCTGCGGCGTCCTGCCATCCGAGCTCAACCTGTCGCCGATCTACCGCCATCGACTCGACCGCGACGGCAGCGTGCGCGAGATGGACGTGCTCTGGCCGATCTTCCACTACCGCAAGAACGACGACGGCGGCTGGGAGCTGCGCGTGCGGCCGCTGTACCGCCACGTCTCGGAGGGGCCGGCCGCAGCGGCGACCGAGCACCAGTTCCTGTGGCCGTTCGGCCGAGTGCGGCAGGCGGAGGGCGAGACCCGCTCGCGGCTGTTCCCGCTGTGGCGCTACCACGCGCGGCTGAATCAGGAGGGCAAGCGGGAGACCGACTGGAACGTCGCGCTGCTGGTCTGGGGCGGCACCAGCGAAGACGGCACCGAGGATTACTTCGGCGTCCTGCCGTTCTACGCGGACCTGCCCGACTTCCTCACCTACGACCGCTTCCGGGTGATCCTCTTCCCCCTGTACGTGGGCCTGGAGAAGGGCGACCAGAAGAGCCACCAGTTCCTGTGGCCGCTGATCGGCTTCGGCGGCAACCAAGAGGGCACCGTGTACTGGCATCGGGTGCTGCCGCTGTACGGCGTCAGCGTCGACACCGAGCGATTCGAGCGCTACACCGCGCTCTGGCCGTTCGTGCACTGGGGCCACGAGGCCATCGGCACCGACGACCCGATCAGCCGGTTCTTCCTGTTCCCGCTGGTGGGGTGGCAGAGCAGCGAGCAGGTGCAGGCTTGGACGGCGCTGTGGCCGCTGTTCCAGGAGATCCGCGAGGGCGACCGGCACTACAAGCTGGACGTCCTGTGGCCGATCTATCGCCAGCGAGAGCTGCACACCGAGTCGGAGGACCTCGAGCAGTGGTGGGTGTGGCCGTTGGTCGGGCACGTCGAGTCCACGACCAGGGACTCGTGGTCGTTCCTGTGGCCGGTGATCTGGTGGCGCCGCCACGAAGATCACGCGGGGGTCGAGACGCACCGCGCGGTGCTGCCGCTGTACTGGCGGGTGCGCCGCGAGCGGCCGGACGGCCGAGCCGACGACTTCCTCAAAGCGTGGCCGTTCTACCACCAGACCTCCGAGGAGGACGGCTCGCGAGACTGGCAAGCGCTCTCGCCGTGGCCGTGGCGCAGCCGATACGGCGAAGGAGTGCAGGAGCTGTACGGCTGGATCTGGACGCTGGCGGCGGGCCGCCACTCGGCCGATGCGAGCAGCTTCGAGCTGGCGGGCAACCTGTACACCAGCTCGGAACGCGACGGCCGGCACCAGAGCAGCGTGCCGCTGCTGTTCAACTACGAGTCGGACGAGACCGGCTCGACGCTGCGTCTGCTGCAGCTCATCCCGATCCCCTGGGGCGCCGCGCGCGCGGCTCCCGATGAAGACTGATGGGTGTGCTCGACAGCACCGGCCGCTTCGCGCGCACCTCGGTGCAGGACGCCGGCTACACCGTCGACCTGCTGCTGCGCACCGCGGGCTCCATCCACTACCTGCCGCGGCGCGGGCGGTTCTTGCTGGACCACGCCTACACGGTCGGGGTTCGGTCGCTGCCGGTCGCGCTGGTGGTGGCGCTGTTCGCCGGCATGATCCTGGCCCTGCAGACCGGCATCGAGCTGCGGCGGTTCGGTCAGGGCACGGTGATCGGCACCGTGACCGCCCTCACCATGTGCCGCGAGATGGGGCCCTTCATCACCGCGGTGATCCTCGCCGCCACCGTCGGCTCGGCGATGGCGGCGGAGCTCGGCACGATGAAGGTGTCCGAGGAGATCACCGCGCTGGAAGTGATCTCGGTCGACCCCGTCAACTACCTGGTGCTGCCGCGCGTCGTAGCGCTGACGGTGATGTGTCCGATCATGACCGCGTTCGCCGACTTCATCGGCATCTTCGGCGGCAGCATCGTCGGCCAGATCCACCTCGACGTGTCGGCCACCTACTATTGGACCTCGGTGCGCGAGGCGCTCACCTCGCCCGACCGCCTGCTCCCCAAGGACGTCTACACCGGACTGTGCAAGGCGCTGATCTTCGGCTGCACGGTGGCGACCGTGAGCTGCTCTGCGGGCATCCGCGCCACCGGCGGCGCGCTGGGCGTCGGCCTCGCCGTCCAGAACGCCGTGAAGAACTCGATCATCCTGATCATCGTGCTCGGCTACATCTTGACGTGGTTCTTCT
>JAKEEW010000950.1 GCA_022616375.1 Sporichthyaceae bacterium | reverse complement strand
GCCGCCGGGCACCTGGCCGCGGGAGCGTGCCGCGGCTGCCGTACGTTGGACGGCATAGGGCCTCGCCTTGATGGGGCCACACGGGGCGAGGAGGTCCGGATCATGGAGATCTTGCTGCTAGTGCTGCTGGTCGGGGGAGCGTTCCTGGTCTACCGGGCCTGGGCGTCCAGCCGCGAGCGCGATCAAGAAGCGCAGGCCCAGCTCGAGGCGGTCCGGACTACCGCCGAGGAGGACGTCACCCGGCTCGGTGAGGATGTCGCCGCGCTGGACACCGACGTCGCGGGTCGCGACCTCGACGAGGCGACGGTCCAGGATTACCGCCGCGCGCTGGACGCCTACGACGCGTCGAAGGCGTCGCTGGCCGCCATGCGCACACCCGAGGACGCCAGGGGAGTGACCGGCGCGCTGGAGGACGGCCGCTATGCGATCACCTGCGTGCGGGCCAGGCTGGCCGGTGAGCCGATCCCGATCCGCCGGCCGCCCTGCTTCTTCAACCCGCAGCACGGCCCGTCTACCGAGGACGTGCCGTGGGCGCCCGCCGGCGGGATCGCTCGCCCGGTCCCGGCCTGCGCCGCGGATGCGGAGCGGGTGAAGATGGGCGCCGAGCCGGACACCCGCAAGGTGCTGGTCGGTAGCGAACGGCGGCCGTACTGGGAGGGCGGTCCGGCCTACGGTCCATGGGCCGGCGGCTACTTCGGTGCGTACGCCGGCTCGGGCCTGCTTCCCGGCATCCTGCTCGGCACCATGCTCGGCGGCGGCTTCGGCAGCTGGGACGGCGGCGGCGACGGCTCCGGCGATGGTTCGGGCGAGGGCGGCGAGGGCGCGGATGCCGGTGCCGAAGGCGGCGGTGACGGCGACTACAGCGCCGACGGTGGCGACTACGGCGGAGACGCCGGCGGCTGGGGCGACACCGGTGGCGGTGGCTGGGGCGACTTCGGCGGCGGCGACTTCGGCGGTGGTGGGGACTTCTAACCAATCCCGCGCCAACCTCCAGGATCTGGTGACGTGGATGCCGGATAATCGGAGTTCAGATCACCAGATCACGATGCCAGTGTGATAACAGACGCTGGTCAGGAGTGCGCTCAAGACAGTGCCAGACCGGTCTCGTAGACAAACACGACGGCTTGGGTCCGATCGCGCAGTCCGAGTTTGGCCAAGATCCGG
This sequence comes from Sporichthyaceae bacterium, assembly GCA_022616375.1. Classification (GTDB taxonomy): domain Bacteria; phylum Actinomycetota; class Actinomycetes; order JAKEEW01; family JAKEEW01; genus JAKEEW01. The sequence continues at coordinate 2,467 of JAKEEW010000950.1, read as the reverse complement.
CCGACATGCGACTTGACGGTCTGTTCGGCAAGCACGAGATCGGCCGCGATCTCGGCATTGGACAGGCCACGAGCGATCAGCAGGAGCACGTCGCGTTCCCGCGGGGTCAGCTCGGCGGTGGCCGGAACGGTCCGGCGGGGGCGGCGAGCGGCGAAGTCGGCGATCAGCCGGCGGGGGCGGCGAGCGGCGAAGTCGGCGATCAGCCGGCGGGTGACGGACGGCGCGAGCAGCGCGTCGCCCGCGGCGACGACCTGAACCGCCTCCACGATCCGGGCCGCGGGGGAGTCCTTGAGTAGGAACCCGCTGGCCCCGGCGTGCAGCGCGTCGTAGACGTACTCGTCGAGATCGAACGTGGTCAGCACGAGCACGCGCGGAGCCGGGTCGGACCGGGCCCGGATCTGGCGGGTGGCCTCGATCCCGTCCAGAATCGGCATCCGGATGTCCATGACGATGACATCCGGGGTCAGCTCGGTGGCGAGCCTGACCGCCTGCTCGCCGGTCGCCGCCTCACCCACCACCCGGATCCCGTCCTGGGCGTTGAGCAGCGCGGCGAACCCGACCCTGACCACCGGCTGGTCATCGACGATCAGCACGCTGATCTCCGGCGCGGCCTCTGCGCCGGACATCAGAGCGCACCCAGCGGGAACCGCGCGTCCACCACGAATCCACCGTCGGCCACGGCGCCGACACTGAGCTGGCCGCCCACCGACTCCACCCGCTCGCGCAGCCCGACCAGACCGAACCCTCCGCTCCGCTCGGTCTGCGGCGGGGATGGTGGCAGGGCCGGGTCAGGAGCGTCGTTGTGCACCCGGACCAGCAGCGCGTCGCCGACGGTGCGCACGTCCACCTGCACGGTGGCGCCGGCCGCGTGGCTCCGCGCGTTGGTCAGCCCCTCCTGCACCAGTCGGTAGGCAACCAGGCCCACCGCGTCGTTGACCCCGGCCGGGTCCGCCGCCCAGGTCAGCACTACCCGCTGGCCGGCTTCCTCCGCGGTGGCCACCAGCTGACGCACGTCGGCCAGCGTGGGCTGCGGCGCTCGCTCCGCCGACTCGGCGTCGGAGCGACGCAACACGCCGAGGATCGTGCGCAGCTCGTCCAGGGCCAGCCGGGCGCTCTGGGCGATCTCGTCAAGCACCGCGCGGGTCTCCGGCGTCGGCTCGGTCAGCGTGTAGGGCGCGGTCTCGGCCCGGACCGCGATCAGCGACACGTGATGCGCGACCACGTCGTGCAGGTCGCGGGCGAGCCTGGCCCGTTCGGCGGTCACCGCGGCGGCGGCGTCGACTTCGACGATCTTGGTGGTCAAGACCTCCTGCTGGGTCCGGGCCGAACCAACCGCACCCGCCAGGAGGCCGAGCCCGTACGCGACCACCCCGCCGAGCGTGAACCCGAAGACGTAGCCACCGGCCCGCCCGTCGTGGGGCTCGAAGTTGTTCACATAGTGGCCGATCACGTTGCCCACCCCGGCCCCGAAGAGAACGGTCAAGCAGGCGAAGGCGACGCCAAGCGGGAGCAGGCCGGCCAGCCACGATGACCGCGCCGATACGTAGATCACCCCGAGCACGCAAAGGTAGGCGGCGACCGGCCAGTATCCGGTCACCACCGTGGGCAGCACCAGCGCCGCGGCGGCGAGCCCGGTGGCCAGGATCGGACGCCGCACGGCGAGCACCACGGGAACAGCCAAGCTGATCGCGAACCCGACGAACAGCGCGTAGCGCAGCGCTCCGATCGGCGTCCACCAGCCGGTATCGAGACCCGGTCCGCCGAATCGGAACGGAGACGATGCGGCGCTAACCAGACCGACGAGCGCGACGAACGCGCCGATGATGCCCGGAACCAGGTAGGGCCGCAGATTGGCGCCGGATGTGGCAGCGTCGGATGTGGCAGCGCCTGAGGTGGTTGAGGGGGCCGGGAAGGGCGAGATCCAAGACATGGACAGATCCTCAGCTATCGGGCGCACCGACCGCCAGCCACCGTGGAGCCAATCCGGCCCCCTACCTGGGTACGGGTGTGATTCGGTGAGGAAACAGACCATTTCTAGGGATCATTCGTGTCACCAGTTCTTCCACGACACGTTGATGCTGTAGCCGCGCAGGCGGCGTCCTCGGCGACTCGCCAGCTGCCGCCGGGGACCACGCTCGGCACAAGGCCGACGGCCAGCGCGGTCTCCGGCGCCGCTCAGGCTGCCGCGATCCAGGCTGGCTCGTCCGCCCCCGCTAAGCACACCGCCACCTCGCGGCGACGGACGCGGACGAACGTCACCTCGTGGCTGGACGTCACGACCACCTCCACCGCGCACCGTAGCCGCGGCCGCCGACTCAGTTTCCGCCGGGAGACTAGTGATAGCGGGCCTTGACCCGGTTCATCAACAGGATTCCGAACCCGACGCCGGCTACCGCGAGCAACGCGACCAGCCATCCGGGCGCGCCGAGATCGATCGCTGCGACGATCACGAAGCCGTCGAACAGCG
>JAKEEW010000016.1 GCA_022616375.1 Sporichthyaceae bacterium | reverse complement strand
TCGCGGCGGCCTTGCCGGTCGACTTTTTGGCCGCGGTCTTGCCGGTCGCCTTCCGGCTTGCGGCCTTCTTGGCGCCGGCTCGCTTGCGCGCCGGAGCCGGACCCTTGGCCCGCTTCTCCGCGAGCAGCTCCAGCGCCCGCTCGGCGGTCAGCGCGTTCTCGTCCTCACCACGGGGCAGGCTCGCGTTGGTCTCGCCGTCGGTGACGTAGGGACCGTACCGCCCGGACTTGAGCACCACCCGCTTACCGGACACCGGGTCGGTGCCGAAATCCTTCGCGGGTGCCGCAGTCGCCGATCCCCCGGCCCGGCCGCGCCGGCCCTTCGGCTCGGCCAGCAGGGCGAGCGCCTGGTCCAGGCTGACCGTGAAGATCTGCTCCTCGGTGGCCAGCGAGCGGGACTCGGCACCCTTCTTGACATACGGTCCGTACCGCCCGTTCTGCGCGGTCACCGGCTCGCCATCGGGCGCCGAGCCGAGCTCGCGCGGCAGCGAGAGCAGCCGGATCGCGTCCTCGAGCGTCACCGCGTCCAGCGTCATCGACTTGAACAGCGACGCGGTCCGCGGCTTGGCCGACTTAGCCGCATCCTCGGGCAGCACCTCGGTGACGTACGGGCCGTATCGCCCGGACTTGGCGACGATCTCACGCCCGGTCTCCGGATCGGTGCCGAGCACCTTGTCGCCGCTGGGGGTGGTGAGCAGCTCTTCGGCCTTGTCGACGGTCAGCTCGTCCGGGGCCAGCTCGGTCGGGACGTTGGCCCGGTCCTCGTCCCGCTCCAGGTAGGGGCCGTACCGGCCGACCCGCAGCACGATGCCGTTGCCGACCGGGAACGAGTTGACCTCGCGGGCGTCGATGTCGCCCAGGTCGGAGACCAGCTCCTTGAGCCCCTCCTCGCCGTTCTCGCCGAAGTAGAACCGGGACAGCCAGGGCACCATCTGGGCGTCGCCGCTGGCGATCTCGTCGAGCGCGTCTTCCATCCGGGCGGTGAACTCGTAGTCGACCAGGTGGGCGAAGTGCTTCTCCAGGAGCCCGGTCACCGCGAAGGCAAGGTAGGACGGGACGAGTGCGCTGCCCTTCTTCCAGACGTAGCCGCGATCCAGGATCGTGCCGATGATGCTGGCGTAGGTGGACGGCCGGCCGATCTCCCGCTCTTCCAGCTCCTTGATCAGGCTGGCTTCGGTATAGCGGGCCGGCGGGCGGGTCTCGTGCGGCTCGGCGGCCAGCTCGGAAACCGCCAGCTGATCGCCCTCGGCCACCTCGGGCAGGCGGCGCTCCCGGTCGTCGAGCTCGGTGTCCGGGTCGTCTGCGCCCTCGACGTAGGCCTTGAGGAAACCGTGGAACGTGATGACCTTGCCGGACGCGGTGAACTCGGCGTCCTGACCGTTGGTGGCGGTGGCGCCGATCCGGACCGTGACCGAGCGGCCCTGCGCGTCCTTCATCTGGGAGGCGACGGTACGCATCCAGATCAGCTCGTAGAGCCGCAGCTCGTCGCCGGACAGCCCGGTCTGCGCCGGGGTGCGGAACCCGTCCCCGGCCGGGCGGATCGCCTCGTGCGCCTCCTGGGCGTTCTTCACCTTGCTGTCGTAGACCCGGGGCCGATCCGGCAGGTAGGCCGCACCGTAGAGCTCGCGCACCTGGGACCGCGCGGCCTCGATCGCGGTCGCCGACAGCGTGGTCGAGTCGGTACGCATATAGGTAATGAATCCGCGCTCGTACAGTCGCTGCGCTACCGACATGGTCCGCGCGGCACCGTATCCGAGCTTGCGGGACGCCTCCTGCTGCAGCGTCGTCGTGCGGAACGGGGCATACGGCGAGCGGCGGTACGGGCGGGACTCCACACCGCGCACGGTGAAGGTGCGCTCGCGCAACCCGTCGGCCAGCGCTTGCGCGGTCGCGGCGTCGAGGTGTACGACCTCGCGGTTGCGCAGCTGGCCGTCCGCACCGAAGTCGCGGCCGGTAGCGACGCGACGGCCGTCAACGGTCACCAATCGGGCGGCAATGGTCGTAGGTTCGGTCGCCTCTGCCCGATTGGCCAGGACGGCCGGGTCAGCCGGTGTGCGACCAGTGTCGAAGACGCCGGCAATGTCCCAGTACGCGGCGGCGCGGAAGGCCATCCGCTCCCGCTCCCGCTCGACCACCATCCGGGTCGCGACGGACTGCACCCGACCGGCGGACAGCCGCGGCATGACCTTCTTCCACAGCACCGGCGAGACCTCGTAGCCGTACAACCGGTCCAGGATGCGCCGGGTCTCCTGCGCGTCGACGAGCTTGCGGTCGATCTCCCGCGGGTTGGCCACGGCATCCCGGATCGCCTGCGGGGTGATCTCGTGGAACACCATCCGGCGTACCGGCACTCGGGGGTTGAGCACCTCGGTGAGATGCCAGGCGATGGCCTCGCCCTCGCGGTCCTCATCTGTGGCCAGCAAGAGTTCGTCGGCCCCGTCCAGTGCCTTCTTCAGCTTCTGGACCTGGGCCTTCTTGCTACCCGGCACGACGTACAGCGGAGTGAAGTCGCTGTCCACGTCGACGCCCAGCCGGGACCAGGACTCCTTCTTCAGCCGTGCCGGAATCTCGGCCGCACCGGTTGGCAGATCCCGGATGTGGCCGATGCTCGACTCCACGTCATACCCGCGGCCGAGGTAACCCGCGATCGTCTTGGCCTTGGCCGGCGACTCGACGATGACGAGCCGGCGGCCGTTTCCATTCGGCCCGTTCTTGTCCGACACGCGTGTCTACTCCAGTTGTGTTACCGCTGATCTCCCAGTCGGGAGCGAGAGTCTGCCCCCATGATGTACACCGATGTCAAACCACGCTGGGTCGTTCGGTGCCGTGAGCGAACGGTAGCGCCCGATTGGCCCCTGTGTCCGCCAGACCGTACCGCGAGGTTTCATGATCAGTGCAACCGGCAGGACGGGATACTACGCGGTGTGTGTCGCTCGATCCTAGCTTGTGTGGTGGTTTGACCGGATTATCCCGTGCTTGACGGCGGGACGGCCGGCGACTGCTCGGAGTCATCGGCTACGACCTCTTTGGTCAGCGGATGGCAGTCGGCGACCTCGGCGAAAGTAGCCGCCAGCCGGGGCTCGTCGCGCAGCCAGCGGATCAGTCCGGCCGGAGTGACCCCGTCGACCGGCTTGATCGCCGCGACCTGGTTCAGATCTACCGCGTAGTCCTCGGCGTCGGCGGTCCGCACGTCGACCAGCGCCCGCTCTACCTGGACGTACCAGTCGGCCAACCGGATCAGCCCACCCTCCAGCCGGTCCCTGATCTGCTGCCCCCCGGCCAGCTCGGGCCGACCGGCCGACCGGATCGCCGCGAGAGCGTGCTCGGTGAGCGTGTGCGAATGAGCCATCCGTAGCAGCAGACCGGTGCGCGCGGTCTCCTCGAACTGGGGGTCGCGAGATGTGGGACGGTACGCGGGCTCGTCACTGACTGCGGCCCGCCATTCCGACAACGCCGGACATACCGCGCGAGCCCAGTCGCCGGCCGCCCGGGAGCCGGTCTCGCCGCCTCCGCATCCGCCGGTGCCGACCGCCAGCGCTACCCCCAACGCCGCCGCGGCCCACCGCAACCCGCCGACCACGGGCGGACGCTAGCAGTTGGGCCCGATCGGCGCGGCCGGAACCGCCGACCCCTACCCAGCACGCACCTGGCGCCCCCGTCTCCCGGACGGTGCCGGGTGGCGGGGGCGCCAGGTCTCGAACGGTAGTGCCGCGCGGTTGGCGGCCTTAGATGTGGTTGACCGGCTCGGCCTTCTCGGTCTCCTCGGCCTCGTCGGTCTCCGCCGCCGCCGTCGCATCCGGCTCGGCCGGCTCGAGCGGCCCGGTGTCCTCGGCCGGCTCGTCCTCGCCGACCACGATGCTGCGCCGCTTCGAAACCACGAGCGCAGCCACGATGATCGTAACCGCGCCCAGCGCGATCACCAATCGCAGCCCATCGTTCTCGGCCGTCCCGATGCTGTACTTGACCACCGCTGCGGCGATCAGCAGCGAGACCAGGTTCATCACCTTGAGCAGCGGGTTGATCGCCGGGCCGGCGGTGTCCTTGAACGGGTCACCAACCGTGTCGCCGATCACCGTGGCGGCGTGCGCCTCGGAGCCCTTGCCGCCGAAGTGGCCGTCTTCGACCAGCTTCTTGGCGTTGTCCCAGGCGCCGCCGGAGTTGGCCAGGAACACCGCCATCAGCGTGCCGGTGGCGATCGCGCCGGCCAGGTAGGCACCGAGCGGGCCGACGCCGAGGCCGAACCCGACCGCGATCGGCGCCAGGACGGCGAGCAGACCGGGCGTGGCAAGCTCGCGCAGCGAGTCGCGGGTGCAGATGTCCACCACCCGGCCGTACTCCGGCTTGCCGGTGCCCTCCATGATCCCGGGGATCTCGCGGAACTGCCGGCGCACCTCGAACACGACCGCGCCGGCCGCCCTGGACACCGCGTTGATGGCCAGGCCGGAGAACATGAACACCACCGACGCACCGATGATCAACCCGACCAGATTCTTCGGATCGGCCACGTTCAGGATGCCGAAGTACTGGTCGGCCTCGCTGCCCAGGCTGGCCGGGTCGGTGATCCCGGCGTCCCTGACCGCCTCGAGAATGATCGCCCCGAACGAGCCGAACAGGGCGGTCGCAGCGAGCACCGCGGTCGCGATCGCGATGCCCTTCGTGATCGCCTTGGTGGTGTTACCCACCGCGTCCAGCTTGGTGAGCACGATCGCACCCTCGCCGTGCACATCGCCGGACATCTCGGCGATGCCCTGGGCGTTGTCCGCGACCGGGCCGAACGTATCCATGGACACGATCACGCCGACCGTGGTGAGCAGACCGGTACCGGCCAGCGCCACCGCGAACAGCGACAGCAGGATCGAGCCGCCGCCGAGCAGGAACGCGCCGTAGACGCCGGCCGCGATCAGCAGCGCCGAGTAGACCGCGGACTCCAGCCCGACTGAGACGCCGGACAGGATCACCGTGGCCGGCCCGGTCAGCGAGGTCTTGCCGATGTCCTGGACCGGGCGCCGGTTGGTCTCGGTGAAATAGCCGGTGAGCTGCTGGATCGCGGCAGCCAGCACGATGCCGATGAGCACCGCGACCAACGCCACCGCCCGCGGGTCGCCGTCGAGCACCGCGATCGAGTCGCTGACACCGCTGAGCTGGTCGAAGCTGCTCGGCAGGTAGGTGTAGGCGGCGATCGCGACCAGGATCGCCGAGACCGCCGCGGAGATGAAGAAGCCCCGGTTGATCGCGGTCATCCCGGACCGGTCGCCCGCACGCGGGGACACCGCGAAGATTCCGATCACCGCAGTGATCACGCCGAGCGCGGGGACGATGAGCGGGAAGACCAGGCCCTCGGTGCCGAACGTGGCGCTACCCAGGATGAGCGCGGCCACCAGCGTGACCGCGTAGGACTCGAACAGGTCTGCGGCCATACCGGCGCAGTCCCCCACGTTGTCGCCGACGTTGTCCGCGATCACCGCGGCGTTCCGCGCGTCGTCCTCCGGGATGCCCTGCTCGACCTTGCCGACCAGGTCAGCGCCGACGTCGGCGGCCTTGGTGAAGATCCCACCGCCGACCCTCATGAACATGGCCAGCATGGCCGCACCGAACCCGAAGCCTTCGAGCACCTTGGGCGCGTCAGCCCGGTAGAGCAGCACCACGGTCGCGGCGCCGAGCAGGCCGAGCCCGACCGTGAACATGCCGGCCACACCACCGGTGCGGAACGCGATCCGGGTAGCCCGCTGGATGCCCTCGGTGTTGGCGGCCGCGGCAACTCGAACGTTGCCCCGCACGGCCAGCCACATCCCGACATATCCGGTGATCGCCGAAAACAGCGCACCGATCAGGAAGAACAGTGACCGGCCGATCTTCTCGCTGGTGGTATCGGCGGGCAGCAGGAACAGCAGCGCGAACACGATCGCGGCGAACACGCCAAGGGTCTTGAACTGGCGGGCCAGATACGCGGCCGCGCCTTCTTGGATGGCGGCCGCGATGCGCTTCATGTTGTCGGTGCCCTCGCTAGCCGCGAGTACCTCGCGGACGAGGTAGGCGGCCACGCCGAGCGCGGCCACCGAGATCAGTGCAACGACGATGATGAACGCGAGGTTGCCGCCGGCCAGGGATACCTGCTCGCTGCCTTGAGCGGCGAGGTGGAGCCCGGACATCCGTCCTCCTCGTGGATGGGCAATGCCCGCCCCAAGCAAGAGCGGCGACCGGTAGGCCGCAACTCCGGCAGGGACGCAGGCTATTGATACTGAACCGGGGCGACAGACGCGGACGTCGAAGCAGGCGCCCCCCAAGGGCGCCGCCCTCGACCCGGATGGGGTCGGAGTCTACGCAGGCCGGCCCGGCCGATCCAACCCCTCTGGAGAGTAACCGACCGGATACCGCCCGCTACGGGCAGCCTGGAGCAGCTCCGACGAACCGCCAGTGCTGGCCTACAAGCCGCTACGACCGTCAGGGTGGGCTCCGACTAGCAGGACGCGCCGGCGAGACCTAGCCCGCCGGCCAGCCCATCCGTACCTCGGCGCCGTCGGCGCGCTGGTGGACCTCAAGATCCTCAACCAGCCCGCGGAGCACCGCCAGGCCGAGCATGACGTCGTCCCACCCGCCCGAATCCGGAGCGGCCAGCTCGCTCGGATCGCCCAGGTTGTCCCGTACCGCGACCACGAACCGCTTTCCCTCGCCGCCCATGGTGACCGTGACCGGCGCGGTCAGCCCGCCACGGCGGTGTAGGCCGACGGCCCGGGAGCAGGCCTCGCCGACGGCGAGCCTGATCTCGTCCAGCAGTTCCTCGTCCACCCCGGCCCGGCGGGCGGCGGCGGCCGCGACAAGACGCGCCGTCCGCACATGTGCGGGTAGGGCGCTAAACCGGATCTCGACTGTGCTCATCCCGAGTTCAGTCGGTCGCGGCCGCGGCCTCCTCGACCGTGTTGTGGATCGGGAAGACCTTGGTCAGGCCGGTGATCCGGAAGATCTTCAAGATGCGCTCCTGGGTGCAGACCAGGTGCAGCGAGCCGTCGTGGGCCCGCACGCGCTTGAGTCCGCCCACCAGGACGCCGAGACCGGTCGAGTCGAGGAACTCGACGGCCTCCATGTCCACCACGAGGTGGTACTTGCCTGCGTTGACGAGGTCGACAAGCTGCTCGCGCAGCTTGGGTGCGGTGTAGACGTCGATCTCGCCGCCCACCTCGACGATGGTGCGATCCCCCAGGGTGCGGGTTTCCAGCGTCAGGTCCACGAAGCCTCCAGAGACGTGCTGATGTGCGGGTCGATCGAGAACGATTCCGCGCTTGGCATTCAATCACTACATTGCCCGTTGCGCCGACGGCTTAGCCGACGTGCCTAGTGTCCGATGGAAGAGTAGACGTCCGTGACGCGTGATGTGGCCACCTCGTCCGGGACATCCCCGGCCAACCTGCTCGAATCCCTGCTCATCCGGCCAGGCCGTAAGGATCGGGTCACACACGTCGAGTGGATCCCCGCCCGCGAGGGTCAGCGTGGCCGGTGGCCGGACTGGGTGTCCGAGGTGCTTCTGGCGAAACTGGCCGAGAACGGTTTGGACCAGCCGTGGACCCATCAGGTCGAGGTAGCCGAGGCCGCCCGGGCCGGGCGGTCGGTGGTGGTTTCGACCGGCACGGCATCCGGCAAGTCGCTCGCGTTCCTGGTGCCGGCGATCACCACACTGTTGGAGAGCTCGCCCGGCGGTGGGTCGAACGCGACGGGGTCGCTGCGGGCGGGCGCGGCCGGCGGTGGAGGCCGCAACGGCGCGCCGGCGTTGGACACCGTGCTGTATCTGGCCCCGACCAAGGCGTTGGCCGCCGACCAGGCGCGCGCGATCCGGCGGCTCCAACTGGAGCCGCACGGAGTGCGGGCCGCGACGCTGGACGGCGACACTGCGACCGAGGAGCGGGACTGGATCCGCAGCCACGCCAACTACGTGCTGACAAACCCGGACATGCTGCATCGCAGCGTGCTCCCCTCGCACTCCCGGTGGTCCCGCCTGCTGCGCGGCGTGCGCTACGTGGTTGTGGACGAGTGCCACGTCTACCGCGGTGTGTTCGGCTCGCACGTGGCCCAGGTGTTGCGGCGGTTGCGCCGGGTCTGCGCGCGATACGGCGCCGAGCCGACGTTCATCCTGGCGTCGGCAACCGTCTCCGAGCCGGGTGCGGCCGCCGGCCGGCTGGTAGGCGTTCCGGTCAGCGAGGTGACCGCGGACGGCTCTCCACGGGGGGAAACGGCCTTCGTCCTGTGGGAACCGCCACTGACCAAGCTGCGCGGTGAGCACGGAGCCCCGGTCCGGCGCACGGTGACCGCCGAGTCCGCCGACCTGCTCGCGGACCTGGTGGTCGAGGACGCTCGAACGCTGGCGTTCCACCGATCTCGCCGGGGAGCCGAGCTGGCCGCGGTGCTGGCCAAGCAGGCTTTGAGCGCGGTCGACCCGTCGTTGCCGGCACGGGTGGCCGCGTATCGGGGCGGCTACCTGCCCGAGGAACGGCGGGCACTGGAGCACGACCTTCAGCGCGGTGAGCTCCTCGGGCTCGCGACCACCACCGCGCTGGAGCTCGGCGTGGACGTGGCCGGTCTGGATGCGGTGCTGCTCGCCGGGTATCCGGGGACCCGCGCGTCGATGTGGCAGCAGGCCGGTCGCGCCGGCCGCGCCGGCCAGGGCAGCCTCGCGGTGCTGCTGGCGCGGGACGATCCGCTGGACACCTACCTGGTGACCCATCCGGAGGCGCTGTTCGGCCCGCCGGTCGAGAGCACCGTGCTCGATCCGGACAATCCGTATGTGCTGGCGCCGCACCTGTGCGCAGCCGCGGCCGAGCTTCCGCTGACCGAGGACGACCTGGAACTGTTCGGCCCGGCCACGCCAGCGCTGGTGGCGGAGCTCACGGATCGCGGTCTGCTGCGCCGGCGCAGTAACGGCTGGTACTGGACCCGGTCGGATCGCGCGTCCGCCCTGGCCGACATCCGCGGGGCCGGTGGAAACCCGGTCCAGGTGGTCGAGCACGAGACCGGCCGGCTGCTCGGCACGGTTGACCCGGCAGCGGCGCACTCCACCGTGCATCGGGGCGCGGTCTACGTCCATCAGGGTGAGACCTACCTGGTGCGCGACCTCGACCTGGAGGACGCGGCAGCCGTCGTGGAGCGGGCCCAGCCCGACTACTCCACGACTGCCCGCGACGTCACCGACATTCGGATCATCGAGACGCTCACCACACAGACCTGGAAACAGGTGACGCTGTGCTTCGGCAGCGTGGAGGTGAGCAGCCAGGTGGTCTCGTATCTGCGCAAACGGCTGATCACGGGCGAGATCCTGGGCGAGGAGCCGCTCGATCTGCCACCCCGGCGACTCCGTACCCGTGCCGTGTGGTGGACCGTGCCCGAGGACGTCCTGGTGGCGGCCGGCATCGAGCTCGCGGACCTGCCGGGGGCTGCGCATGCCGCGGAGCACGCTGCGATCGGGCTGCTGCCGCTGTTTGCCACCTGCGACCGCTGGGACATCGGCGGGGTGTCGACGGCGCTGCACGCCGACACTGCCGCGCCGACCATCTTCGTGTACGACGGCCACCCCGGCGGTGCCGGTTTTGCCGAGCGCGGACACGCGACCGCTACCCGCTGGTTGCGGGCCACCCGCGACATGATCAGCGCGTGTACATGTTTGGACGGCTGTCCGTCGTGCATACAGAGTCCGAAGTGCGGCAACGGGAACAACCCGCTGCACAAGGCGGGCGCGATCCGGGTGCTGGACGTCGTGGTACAGGCCGCACCAGACTGATCCACAATGCGGTGCCAATGCACCGCCTCCGCTGGAGGACGTGATGATCGCGATCGCGGTAGTACTGATCATCGCTGCATTGATCTTGACGATCGGTGCGGTGGCCGGCGGCTCGAGCGAGACGAGCTTCGACATCTTCCAGGGCTCGGTATCGGCAAGCGGCAGCCAGATCTTCCTGCTCGGGCTGGTCACCGGCCTGATGTTCATCCTCGGTCTCAAGACGTTGCAGATCGGTGCGCGGCGCGCCCGGATCCGCGGCAAGGAGCTGCGCGACCTGCGGGCCACCAAGCGCGAGCTCGATCGCCGGGAGCAAGCGGCACGGGCGGCCGAAGAGGCCGACAGCGACGGGGACGGCGAGCGCAGCACCCGCGACCTGGGCCTGGAGTCGGACCGGGATGGCCCGGAGCGACGGAGCGTCCGATCGCCATTCGACGTCGACCGCAGCTCGTTTCGATCCGACCGGTTCCGCGACTCCGACGATCGGTAGTGCGCGCGCCCATTCCGGCCGGCCGCGCGGCAGGCCGCACCGCGCTCATCCCGGACCGGCCCGAGCTCGGCTTCGAGCCACCACCGGCACCCCGAACAGCGGCGGAAGGCGCACCTCGGTCACCACTTCGACGGCCAATCCGTCCAGGCGGCAGTTGCTGATGGACGCGCCGTTCGCGCTCGCTACCTCGCCGACGACGGCACACGCGGGCGCGGAACCGTCCACCGCTCGAGCCGCGCCGGCCAGCGCCGCCAGATCGGCCGCCGCGGCTGCCCGGTGCCGACCGACCACCGCGTAGCCGAGCAGCACCCCGGCCATCCCGACCAGCGTGACCAGGACGACCGCGATCAGACCGAAGATGGTGGCGCTCCCCCGGTCGGTCCCCCCGGCGGGTCGGGCGGCAGTCATGGTGTGCCCTCGACGCGGGCCGCCACCGAGCCGGACACCGATACGGCCGCAGGCAGTGCACCGAGCCCGCCGAGTGGTCGGACCTGGGTTGTGACCAGCACCCGGACCAGACCACCTGAGCGGCTGATCGCGATCCGGGCGTGGTCAGGGGCTAACGTCTGTGCCGTGGCCGTGGCTTCCGCGACACTGTCGCCCCTGACCAGCCCTCGTGCGGCGGCGCGCGCGGCATCGACACAGCGCAGCTGAACCGTGACGGCGGTCACCGCCCAAACCAGCAGGCCGGTCACGACAACCAGCGCCGGCAGTGTCATCGCAAGCTCCGCCGTGACGGTGCCTCGATCCCGGCCGCGGATCCTCGATGTCAGTGCCATCGCCGCCGCCCGCTAGGACAGCACGCTCAAGGCGCGCTTGACGATGTTCGTGAGCAGGGTGGTGACCTGGCTGCCTGTCACGATCTTGTAGAGAATCACGGCGAACGCGGTGGCTGCGACGGTGCCGACCGCGTATTCGGCGGTCGTCATGCCGAGCTCGTCGCGGCGGCGGCGAGGCCGATCGAATGCCCGGCAGATCCGGGCGAGGGTGGATCGCATGGCTCCCCCGTGTGGGCGCATGTCCGGTCTGCGGACCGGGCGGATCCGGCGGCTGCCGGGATCGCTTCCAGCTTCACCTCGGGCGACTGCGGCAGCCAGCGCGAGAGGTGAATCTGTGGACGAAACCGGGGGTGTGGACGATTCGCGCTGTTGTCGGCCCGACGTGCTACGGCGACTTCGCTGCTCCCGACCGGCCGATCGGCGGAATCGCGGAGGCCTGCCGGAGCGTCACCCGAACGACAGGTCAAGGGCATGCACGATGCCGATGACCACCGGCGCGATCCCGAGCAGCACGAAGGCGGGCAGGAAGCACAGCCCGAGCGGAGCGGCAACGCGGACACCGACCCGGCGTGCGGCCAGCTCGGCCTGCCATCCAGCGGCCGACCGCTGATCCTCGGCGATCCTGGCCAGCGTGGCGGCCAGCGCCGCACCGGTGTCCGAGGCGCGCCCGAGTGCCCGGGCAAGCGCAGCGAGCGACGGGTCGTCCGCAAGTAGTTGCCATGCCACGGCCGGGTCCGCACCAAGCCGCAGGTGCGCGACGACGATCGTGAGCCGCTCGCCCAGCGGCCCACCGACGGCGGCGGCCACGGCTTCGGTGGCGCGCTGGACCGTGGCGCCGGCCACCAGCAGCGCGGCCATCAGGTCGGCGGCGATCGGAAGGTCGGTAGCGATCCGAGCCTTCCGAACTCGGACCGCGGCCGGCTCGAGACCGGACAACCAGCGGGACAGGGCGGCAGCTGTGGCCGCGCCCAGCACCAGGCCGGCAATGCCGCCCACCACCAGGCCCGCAGCGAGCCCAGCGCCACCGGCGGCCAGCCACCGCCTTCCGGCCAGGTCGGAGCGGTCACCCGACCTCACGGCGCCGGGCCTGGCCCGCGTCCGGGGTCCCGCACGCCCGGCCAGCACCGCCTGCAACCGCTGCTCCGGCACGCTATGGCGGCCCAACGGCAGCAGCCCTACCAGCCCGCCGGCGCAGACGGCTCCGGCTAGGACCGCGAGCTGCCGAGTCATCCGAGCGGATCTGTCCCGCGACCGGTCCGGGCAATCCGGCGCACCCAGGCCAGCCCGGCCAGGTCCAGACCTACCCCGGTCGCTAGCAACAACCAACCCGGACCGGTGCCGAGCAGCACCCGGATCGGGTCGGCACCGCTCGCGGTGCCGATGACGAGCCCGAGCACCGGCAGCGCGGCAAGCAGCCGGGCGGTTGCCTGCGGAGCGGCCAGCTCAAGTGCGACCCGGCGCTCGGCCAGCTCCTGCGCACGCAACGCAGCCGCGACCCGGTCCAACGCGGCCGCCAGCGCGCCGCCATGCTGCTCGGCCACGGTCCAGCACGCAGCGACCAGACGTAAGCCAGCCGCCCCGGCCTGACCGGCGTCCAGAGCCAGCGCCGGCCCGATCGGGTGGCCGCCGCGAGCCGCTCTCGCCGCATGTCCGGCCACGTCGGCACCGGGGCGCAGGCTGACCAGCAGCGCATCTGCCGGCAGCCGACCGGCACGCAGCTCCTCGGCAACGGCACCGCATAGCTCGATCGTGGCGACCCATCGCGCTTGCTGCTCCCGCGACCGCGTGCGACCGAGCCCGGACACCATCCGCGCCGGCAACCGGCCGATCCATCTGCGAGGCCAGCTCCGGGCGTCACCGAACGGCCCTGGCACCGCGACCGCTCGGAGCCGCCGAACCAGCAGCTCGCTGGGCGGCGGCCGGCACCAGGCCCAGCAGGCCGCACCGGACAGCGCCATCGCAAGTAACAGCCAGCCGCTCATACGCTGACCCCTCGCGCGCCCAGCAGCTTCACTAGGACCTCCACGCCATCCCGTGCCACGACCGCGTCCGGTCGGAACTCCACCGCCGGGACGACAACGACCAGCCCGTCCGCGGCCCGGTCGAGCACGGAGACGCTGCACACCCGGCGCAACCCGGAACGCTCCCTGACCAGGTGGATGACCACGGCCACCGCAGCCGCGAGCTGCGCGTGCACCGCGTCGCGGCCGAGTCCCCCAGCGGTCGCCAGCGCCTCCATCCTGGGTGGCACATCCGCCGGACCGTTCGCGTGCACGGTGCCGCAGCCGCCGTCGTGACCGGTGTTCAGCGCGGCGAGCAGGTCGACCACCTCGGCGCCCCGTACCTCGCCGACCACGAGACGGTCCGGGCGCATCCGTAAGGCCTGCCGGACCAGATCGCGCAGCACGACCGCACCGGCACCTTCGAGGTTGGCCGGTCGGGCCTCGAGCCGCACGACGTGCGGATGGTCGGGTTGCAACTCGCCGGCGTCCTCGACCAGGACAATTCGCTCGTCTGGATCGACCAGGGACAGCAGGCCGGCCAGCACGGTGGTCTTCCCCGAGCCGGTGCCGCCGGACACCAGGAACGCGAGCCTGGCCGCGACGACCGCACGTAGCCACCGCGCTCCCTCCGCGGGCACGCTGCCGGCCGCAACCAGCTCGTCGAGGCTAAAGGATCGGCGGCGCAGCACCCGCAGCGAGACGCAGGTGCCGCCGGTCGCGATCGGCGGCAGCACCGCGTGCATCCGGATCCCACCAGGAAGCCGCGCATCCGCGTACGGGCACGCGTCGTCCAACCGGCGGCCGGCGGCGGCCGCCAGCCGCTGTGCAAGCCTGCGCACGCTGCCTTCGTCGGGAAACCGGACCCGAGTGCGAACCAGGCCATCGCCGCGATCCACCCATACCTGGTCAGGACCGTTCACCAGCACATCGGTCACCAGCGGGTCGCGCAGCAGCGAGTCGAGCCGGCCGGCACCGCCGAGCTCGGGCAGCACCCGACCAACCACGTCGAGCACGGCACGGTCACCGAGCACCGCGGACTGGTCGCGCACGGCCACGGCCACCTGCGACGCCGTCAACCCGGCCGGACCGTCTCCCGCCATGGGTGCAGCCGCGTCCCCGAGCTGGACCAGGTGCTGCCGGACCCGATCCACCAGCTCGCCCGAACCCGGGCCACCGGCACGACCGGGCATCAGGGCATTCGATCCGGTCGCCCGACCACGGCTGATCGGCTAACCAGGGCAGGAATGAGCTGCTGGCAGAGCGCGGCCAGCGGCCCCCGACCGCTGCGAGCCGGAGCGATACCGCGATCGAGTGCGGCGCCAACGTCGGGATCGGCTCGCATCTCGCCGGCCAGCGGAAGACCCAACGACGCCGCGATGGTGTCGGCACGGAGCCCGGTCGGACCCGGACCGCGTACGACCAACCTGATGTCGGTGGTCGCGGCACCAACCCACTGCGCCACCTGGCCGGCTGCGGCGGCGGCCCGTACCTCGGCCGGAATTACCAGAAGCGTCGCGGTTGCCCGGCCCAAGGCCACGTCGCCGGCCGGAGTCCGATGCCGCGCCAGGTCCACCACGACCAGATCGGCGCCGCGCCGCCCGGCGTCCAGGACCGCGGCCATCCCCTCTGCCGGGAGCTCGACCGGCTCGGCCCGGTCACACGACACCAACGGCAGCCGCTGCCGGCCGGCACCGGATGCCGCTACCCCAGACCCAGCCGGTAACGCCTCATGCAGCGCGGCTGAGCTAATCCGGCCACGCGCCTCGACAAGCTGCGGCCAGCGCAGGCCGTCGGCGCCCTCGTAACCGAGGACCAGGTCGAGCCCGCCGCCGAGCGGATCGGCGTCGACCAACAAGCAGCCCAGTCCAGCTCGAACCGCCGTCACCGCCAGCGCCGCGGCCAACGTGCTCGCGCCCGCACCGCCGCGACCACCGATGACGCACAGCACGCTGGCCAGCCGCAGATCGCCCTCCGCCGCGTCGGCCAGCCGATTGGCCAGCCACTCGTCGCCGTCGGGCACGAACACCACATCCTCGGCGCCGACCCGCACTCCGCGCTGCCAGATGTCCGGATCGCCGGGATTGCGGCCAACCAGCACGACACCCGACCGGCGCGGCAACGTGCGGGACGCAACCTCGGCGGTCGCATCGTCACCGACCAGCACCAGTGGAGCGTCCGCCCAGGCCCGGCGCGCCGCGCCCGGATCGGGCGCAACTTCAACGGGCACCGACGCGGCGGCACTGACTCGCAGCACCTCGTCGAGCAGTTCGCTGTCGGCGGTGAGCACGAGCGGGCGCGGCGGCCCAGCCGGAGCTGCCGGACCAACCGGACCAGCCGGAGCTGCCGGACCAACCGGACCAGCCGGAGCTGCCGGACCAACCGGTCCGGGCGGACGGATCGGGCGCGCAACGAGCTGCCCATGCAGCGGTGGCCCAGTCATCTGCAGATTCCCCCGTATGGATGCAGTTAGGACTGAGCCAACCGTGGGCTGGGAAGGGTATGACCACAAGGTCGCGACAGGCATCTGGGGATAACCCGCGCTGAGCGGCGAACCTTGTGGAGAAACTGGACGACCCCCGCCGGGGGGGAGAGCGGGGGTCGTCGCCACGGACCGACTCGGGGGGGAGGAGCCGGACCGGGTCATGCGCGGCCTTGCTGGCTGCAGATCAATCGTGTACCCGACGACCCCTTCCCGTAAACCCTTACGTCGAACTGTTATCGACAAGGGTTGGCCGTATGCTCGGCAAACGTGGACACCACCACAGCGACCCGCACCGCGGCGTTCTTCGATCTGGACAAGACCGTGATCGCCAAGTCCAGCACGCTCGCGTTCAGCCGGTCGTTCTACCACGGTGGTCTCATCAACCGCAGAGCCGTGCTGAAGAGCGCGTACGCGCAATTTGTCTTCCTTGTCGGTGGCGCAGATCACGACCAGATGGAGCAAATGCGCGAGTATCTGTCCTCCATGTGCACGGGCTGGAGCGTCGCCCAAGTCCGCGAAATCGTCGGCGAGACGCTGCACGAACTCATCGACCCGCTGGTCTACGACGAGGCCGTCACGTTGATCGAAGAGCACCACAGCTCGAACCGCGACGTGGTCATCGTGAGCTCGTCCGGGTCAGAGGTCGTTGAGCCGATCGGCTCGATGGTGGGCGCCGACCGGGTCATCGCTACCCAGATGGTGGTCAAGGACGGGCGGTACACCGGGGAGATCGACTTCTACGCGTACGCGGAGAACAAAGCGAAGGCGATCAAGGAACTGGCCGACACCGAGGGCTACGACCTCAGCCGCAGCTACGCCTACAGCGACTCGATCACCGATCTGCCGATGCTCGAGGTGGTCGGGCACCCCTACGTGGTCAACCCGGACCGCGCATTGCGCAAGGAGGCGGCCAGCCGCGGCTGGCCGGTGCTGGTGTTCAGCAAGCCGGTCTCGCTACGCCAGCGGGTGCCGTCGCTGCCGAGTAAGCCGGTGCTTGCCGCGACCGCGCTCGGCGCAGGTGCGGCCGCGGCCGGAATTGTCTGGTATGCCGCACGGCGGCGGGAACGCAACCGCGGCACCGACTGACCAGACTCCGGGGCCGGGGCCGGGCCGGGGCCGGGGCCGGGCCGGGGCCGGGCCGGGCGAAGACTGGAACCGATTCGGGCAGAATTCCGTCCTCAAGGTATGGCCACCCGGGGGAACCCTTGATCGAATACGACGACGGGGAGCCCGTAGGTGCTGAGCCGCGGGGGACCGCCCGGTCCGGTCGCGGCTGGGCCAGCCGGTGGTTCGGAGCCCGTGACCGGCTAGCCGACCTGGTCAAGCGCCGCCTCGCGCTGCCACTCGCGGTCGTGGTCGGCCTGGCCGTCGGGATCGTCAGCACCGACCGGCAGCACGACGCTCAGCAGATCCGAGCCGAACGAGCGACCGCGCGGCTGCACGCATCGGTGGATCCGGATGCGATGTTCCCGGACACGGATTCCCGGCAGACCCTGGTGCGCCTGATGAATCTGGGTCCGCTCCCGCTCCAGCTCGAGTCGGTCGAGCTGATCGCGCCCGGGTTCGATCCGCAACCGGCACACCGGTTCAATGAGCGCACACTGGACACCGGCCGCTCCACCACGGTGTCGGTGGACATCGGTCCGGCGCAATGCACCGACGTGGCCGAGCGGGACGTGAACGCGCAGGATCCGAGCGTCGTGGCCGGTGTCCGCTCGGTCGACGGGACGCTGCACGAGATCGAGCTGCCGATCCCCGATGCCCGCCTGATGATGCTGCACCAGAGCGACTGCGGTTCCTTCCCAGCCGACATGTTCGTGACCGCGCCGGAGAACTGGAAGGCGGCCGTGGTTGACCAAACCCCGGTGATCCGGGGCACCGCCACCCTGTTCGCCGGCGGAACCGATGTCTTGCTGACCGCGATCGACGGCAACCGGACGCTCGACGTGCGGGTCATCGACGAACTACCAGCCGATGCGGCGGCACAGTCGAGTGCCGAGATCCGGATCGAGCTCTCGGTCCGGCGCTGCGTCGGCCTGCTCGACCTCGACTACCAGGATTTGACGTTTGAGTTCACCACCAGGCCGCCCGACACCATCGCCGGTGAAACCGTATTGACCAGTCCCTTCGGCGATCGGTCGCTGTTCGCGATCAGCGAGCTGATGATCCGGAGTTGCCCGGACGTCGTCACCAGACCGTGATCGAACCGATAAAATACCGGCATTTCGGGCACGACCCGGCTTCGAGAGCGCCGCAGCAAGGAGACTGCTGGGGCTGGCGTGACTCAGGTGCTAGCTGAGCACTCCGGATCGCCCGCAAAGGTAAAGATCATGCTCCAGCCCTTCACAGCCGATGGGGTCCGGGCTACAAAGCAAGTACGGCCTTAGAGCGGCGAAATGCTGATCCAAGACCGCGCACGAGAGCAGGGCACCCACGCGCGTCCGACCCGAGAAAAGGGCCCGTCGAGAGCAGGCTTGACCTGTCCGACGACTACAGGTGCACGCATGGTAACCCGGCCGACGTGCCAGCGACGGCGCCCCGGTGTGGGGCGCCGTTCGCATGTGCCGGCGTGAGTGCAGATTGCGTTCCTACGTGATTCGGGAATACCGTAGGGGGGTATCTGGGGTTGACGCTCGTCGACCCCTACCCGAAGGATCGTGATCATGCAGGAGCCCACCGTCCACCCGCACCAGCACGGCGGCCCGGCCCGGCACCAGGCCCAACACCAGCCCGAGCCCGGCGCCCCGGCCGCCGCGCATGCCGGGCACGGATCGGCCGGGTCCACCTCCTGGCGGATGGCCGCGTCGGCCACCCTGCACTGCCTGACCGGATGCGCCATCGGCGAGGTGCTCGGTCTGGTCATCGGCACCGCGCTCGGCTGGTCGACCGCACCGACCATCGCGCTGGCCATCGGGCTGGCGTTCTTCTTCGGCTACGCACTGACCCTGGTCGGGGTGCGCCGGGCCGGCATCGACTGGGGCACCGCGATCAAGCTCGCGCTGGCCGCCGACACGCTGTCGATCGCGATCATGGAGCTGGTCGACAACGCGGTCGTGCTCGCCGTACCCGGCGCGATGGAAGCCGGCCTGTCCAGCCGGCTGTTCTGGGGTTCGCTGGCGTTCGCGCTGGCCGTCGCGTTCGTCGTCACCTGGCCGGTGAACAAGTGGATGATCGAGCGCGGTCGGGGCCACGCCGTCGTCCACCACGTGCACCACTAACCGCGCCCCCGCGAGCCGCGAGCGCGCCCGGGGCCGGCGCCAAGTCCGGCTCAGAGCTTGCGGGCCAAGGTCAAGCCGTCCGCGATCGGCAGCATGACCAGGTCGACCCGAGCGTCCTCGACCGCGTGCGCGTTGAACGCCTTGATGTCGCGGGCCGTGTCATCCCCGGGCTTCTCCTCGACCACCCGGCCGCCGGCGAACACGTTGTCGATCAACAGCACGCCGCCCAGCCGCATCCGCGGGACGAGCTCCTCCCAGTAGTCGACGTAGCCGCCCTTGTCCGCGTCCACAAACGCGAGGTCGATCTCCGCGTCCTCGGGCAACGCCCGCAGCGTCTCCAGCGCCGGCCCGATCCGCAGCTCGATCCGATCCGCCACCCCGGCCCGCTCCCAGTACCGCCGCGCGATGCCGGTCCACTCCTCGCTGATGTCGCAGCACAGCAGCTTGCCGCCGGGCGACAGACCGCGGGCGATGCACATGGCGGAGTAGCCGGTGAACGTGCCCACTTCCACCGCGAACCGGGCATCCACGATCCGGGCCAGCATCTCCATGAACGCGCCCTGTTCCGGCGCGATCTGCATCCCGGCCACCCGGCCCAGTGCGGCGGTTTCCTCGATCAGCGCTTCCTGCACCTGATCCGGCCGGGAACCATGATCAAGAATGTAGGCGTGCAGCTCGTCGCTCAGATGCTCGGTCTTACGGCTCATGTGGTCACGGTAGCCCGGCGAATCGATCGGAAGCATGCGATGTCTGGACACGCCACCATGTCGGACGATCCCGGGCACCGCTTACCCCTTGTCGGAACCGCCGCTTCGCTGGTGAGGTTGAGCCGAATACCCTCACTAAACGCCGACAGAACCGAACGCCAGATCAGAACTGAACGCCAGATCAGAACCGCACCAAGGAGCTACGCGTGAGCGAGAGCACCCTGTCGAACCTGTTGACCGAGACTCGCCGGTTCGCGCCACCGAAGGAGCTGGCCGCCGCGGCGAACGCCAAGGCCGATCAGTACGAGCAGGCCCAGGCGGATCGGATCGCGTTCTGGGACCTGCAGGCGCGCCGGCTGAGCTGGGCGGAGCCCTGGCAGCAGACGCTGGAGTGGAACCCGCCGTTCGCGAAATGGTTCGTCGGCGGCAGGCTCAACGTGGCGTACAACTGCGTAGACCGGCACGTCGAGGCCGGCCGCGGCGACCGGGTGGCCTACCACTGGGAGGGCGAGCCCGGCGACACCCGGACGATCACCTATGCCGACCTGCAGCGCGAGGTGAGCAAGGCCGCCAACGCGCTGACCGAGCTCGGGATCAAGGCCGGAGACCGGGTCGCGATCTACCTGCCGATGATCCCGGAGCTGCCGATCGCCCTGCTGGCCTGCGCCCGGATTGGGGCGCCGCACTCGGTGGTGTTCGGCGGCTTCTCCGCCGAGTCGCTCAAGGGCCGGATCCAGGACGCCGAGGCGAAGCTGGTCATCACCGCCGACGGCGGCTTTCGCCGGGGAGCCCCGAACGCGCTCAAGCCGATCGTGGACGATGCGGTCAAGGAATGCCCGACCATCGAGAAGGTGCTGGTGGTCCGCCGGACCGGCCAGGACATCGGCTGGAACTCCGGGCGCGACCTGTGGTGGCACGACGTGGTCGACCCGCAGAGCGACCAGCACACCCCGCAGGCGTTCGACGCCGAACACCCGCTCTACATCCTCTACACCTCGGGTACGACCGCGAAGCCGAAGGGCATCCTGCACACCACCGGCGGCTACCTGACCCAGATCACGTACACGCACTGGGCCGTGTTCGACCTCAAACCCGACACCGACATCTACTGGTGCACCGCCGACATCGGCTGGGTCACCGGGCACTCCTACATCGTGTACGGGCCGCTCGCGAACGGTGCGACCAGCGTGATGTACGAGGGCACTCCCGACACCCCGCACAAGGGCCGGTTCTGGGAGCTGGTCCAGAAATACAAGATCACTATCTTGTACACCGCGCCCACCGCGATCCGCACGTTCATGAAGTGGGGCGACGAGATCCCGGCCGAGTTCGACATGTCGTCGCTGCGACTGCTCGGCTCGGTCGGTGAGCCGATCAACCCGGAGGCCTGGATCTGGTATCGCGAGCACATCGGAGGCAACCGCTGCCCGATCGTGGACACCTGGTGGCAGACCGAGACCGGCGCCATCCTGATCAGCCCGCTGCCCGGGGTGGCTGAGACCAAGCCGGGCTCGGCGATGCGGCCGCTGCCCGGCATTGTGGCGGACGTAGTCGACTCGGACGGCAACTCGGTGCCCAACGGCGGTGGCGGCTTCCTGGTAGTCAAGGAGCCGTGGCCGTCGATGCTGCGCACGATCTGGGGCGACGACCAGCGCTACGTGGACACCTACTGGAGCCGGTTCGAGGGCATGTACTTCCCCGGGGACGGCGCCAAGCGCGACGACGACGGCGACATCTGGCTGCTCGGCCGGGTGGACGACGTGATGCTGGTGTCCGGGCACAACATCTCCACCACCGAGGTGGAGTCGGCGCTGGTCTCGCATCCGAAAGTGGCCGAGTCCGCGGTCGTCGGCGCCACCGATCCGGTAACCGGGCAGGGCATCGTCGCGTTCGTCATCCTGCGGGGCAGCGTGCCCGAAGACGAGGCGAGCGGTGAGGCACTGGCCAAGGAGCTGCGCAACCACGTCGCCGGAGTGCTCGGCCCGATCGCCAAGCCGCGCCAGATCATGGTCGTTCCTGAGCTGCCGAAGACCAGGTCGGGCAAGATCATGCGGCGGCTGCTGCGGGACGTGTCCGAGCACCGCGCGCTGGGCGACGTGACCACGCTGACCGACTCATCGGTGATGGACCTGATCGCCGACCGGCTACCCGCCGCATCCAGCTCGGAAGACTGACCGCGCGGCCCGGGGGCGCGCTCCCGGCGCCGCCCAAACGATCATTACGCACAGTTTGAGCGGACAATTCGCCCAAACTGGGTGATCAACTGCTCATATTGCGGGTAATGATCGAGAAGTGTGGGCACGGCCGGTGGCCGGCCTACTACTCCCCGCCGGGGGCGGCACTAGTCCTTGCCGGCGAGCCAGCGCAGCTGGGCCGCGAACAGGGCGGGATCGGCGCTGCCCAGGTGCCCACCGGGTTTGAGCTCCTCGATCGCGCCCGGCACGTGCTTGGCTAGCCAGCGGCCGTGCGCGGCCGGAACCAGCGTGTCGTCGGGGCCATAGCGCACCTTGACCGGAACCTTGATCGAGTCGATCGAGAAGCCCCAGCCCTTGACGAATGCCAGGCCGTCGTCGACCCAGCCGTCGGCGCCCTGCCGGAACGCCTCGCGCATGTCCTTTGCCAGCTCCTCGCCGAACTCGGGCCTGGCCAGCACCTCGCGGTCGGCCTCGGACAGCGGGTAGTCCGGCCCGAGCACGTCGCGCATATCGCCGGTGAGCCGGCTGAGCAGCTCCGGGATCTGCGGCTCGACGAACGCGCGGAACTCGGCCTCGCCCTGCTGCGCCTTCGTGAACTCGATGACGTTGCCCTCGACCATGCCGTCGAAGAAGTCCAGATCTTCGGCATCGATCGGCGCGATACCCACGTCGCAGGTCGCTCTGGTCACCCGATCCGGCAGCAGCGCCCCGCAGGCCAGCGCGTGCGGACCACCGCCGGATCCACCGACCACCGCGAACCGCTCCCAGCCGAGCTCGTCGGCCAGCGCCGCCACGTCCGTCGCGCAGTTAGCTACGGACCGTCCAGGCTGGCGGGTCGACAACCCGAATCCAGGTCGGTCGTACTGCACCATGCACACGCCTACCTCGGCGTACGGATCGCCGATCGGGAAGCGCCCCAGCCGCGAGCCGGGGGTTCCGTGGATGCCGACGATCGGGACGCCGTCCCGGGGGCCGTACAGCTCATATCCGAGAGTGCGCCCGTCCGGCGCCGCAAAGGTGGGCATAGCGCCCGATCATGCCAGTTCGCCGGCCGCCGCTTCCAGCCGGTGCCGCCGGCGCCGAACCAGCAGCCAGACAAGTCCGCCCACGCCGAGCGCGACGCCGGCCTCGTCGACCCAATCCGTCGCCCGGAACGGCGCGGCAACCCGCCCGGTTGGGCCGCCTACCTCCCACGAGAACGCGTCGATAGCCACGCCGGTGATCTGGCTGACGTCTCCGGCGATCCCTCCGGCCGGCACCTGGACGGCTCCGATCCGAGCCCCGTCCGGCCCGGCCAACCACAGCCCCGACCCGTCCGAATAGGCCATGAGGAGCGAACCGTCCGGGCGGCACCCGGCGGCGCGCCAGCCCGCGGGGCCGACTGAGCGGATCACGCCGTCCAGCCCGATCACCGAAGAACGGACCTCGATGTCGACGAGCACCGTGTCCGGTCCGCACCAGCCATGCGGGGACACCACGGCCACGCCCGGATACCGGACGGTCTGCAAGACCCGGCCATCCAGGTCGGTGACCGCGAACGCGGACGGACC